>JAYUAG010000207.1:0-2070 GCA_043741475.1 Thermoflexaceae bacterium
TCACGCTCACCCAGATGTGCCCGTTCGCCGTGATCGGGGCGGAAGTCACGGTGACGACCGTGCCGTCAGGGAGCCGCGTCATGATGCCTTTGTCGAGCCCTGGCCCTGAGCGCAGGTTCAGCGTGTCGCCGCCTGCCACGACGACGGCCCTGTCTCCGATTGCGAGCGGCTTTGCCTTGGGGGGCGGAGCGACCGTGCCGGCCTTCGGCGCCAGGTTGTCATCCGTCACGAAACGATAGATCCGATAGCCGAGGTTCGGGTAGCGCGCCGCGATAGCGCGGGGGTCGTAGTCGTTCCGCCAGCGCACCATCTCGTCGTATTGCCCGTTCGAGTCTATCCCGTTGAAGCGCCCCTTGCCGAGCACCTCCGTGATAATCAGGGTGTGGAGGCCCGGGTAGTCCGCATCCGCGAGCGTGTAGTTATCGTCGGCAACCTGGATGATGTCGCCGGGGCCCGCCTGGTCGATCGTCACTTCAATCGCGCCCGCCTCGAGGTAACCAAGGTGGTAGTCGAAACCGATCTGCTTGCCAAGCGCGTCCTTCACGACCTTCTGGACGAATGCTTTGCACTGGCCGCCCCACTTGCCCACGTCCTGTTTGGCGCGGGAGATGATCGGGTTCTCGGGGGCGGCGGAGGCGTTATCGCTCGCTGCCCAGGAAACGGGAAGCGCGATCGCCAACGCGAGTATTGCCAGGACGCCGGCCTTAGCCAGCCGTTTCGGGGTTAACGGCATGGTTTACGGGTCTCTTTTCCTTTGGCTTCGTCCGCAAAGTAACCGACCGTTCTTTGTGTGGTCAACCGCACAGATGGCCCTTTTCTCCGACTAACGGCGGATTGACATGCGCCGAAAGACCCAGTATGTCCGTGGGTCATGATTTTACACTGCGGTTACACAGCGGTAACCGTGTGGCAACTCGATTGTGGCAGATGAGGGCGCCGTCTTTACCGGCCGGACGGCGCTCACCGGGAAGCCGCGCCAGTCGCTATACTCTGCCTCGCCACTCCGGCCATGGGAGAACAGCGTGGAACGCCGCCGCGTCGGCGATGTGGAGATCATCGCCCTTATCGACACCATCCAGACCTACCCGGCGACGGCCGTCTACCCGGACGCCGGGGCTGCGCTCGACCGCTTCGGGGGCTACCTCGACGCGAACGGTGGTATCGCCCTGAACTTCGCCAGCTTTCTCCTTCTCGACGGCGACCGCCTGGTGCTGGTTGACACCGGCTGGGGGCCCGAATACCAGGGCCGGCTGCCGGAGGAACTGCGCGAGTCCGGCATCGACCCGGCCTCGATCGACACCGTCACCTACACCCATCTGCACGGCGACCACACTGGCTGGAACTTCGACCGCGCCACGGGGGCGCCATACTTCCCCAACGCCCGCTATCTCGTCCCGCGCCTGGACTGGGAGCACTACACCACCACAGAACCGCCGCCCTCCAGCTTCACGCGCGACGTCGTCCCGCTTGAGGCGCTTGGGCGGATGGACCTCATTGCCGGCGAGACCATCCTCGGGCCGGCGATCACCGCATTGCCGACGCCCGGCCACACGCCGGGCCATACCAGCGTCATCATCCGTTCGGGCGGCGAGCTAGGCTGCATCCTCGGCGACGTGGTGCTCACCCCCATCGATGCTGAGCTGCCGTCGCTCGATACGGCATTCGATACCGACCACGCAGTCGCGCGCGCCACACGCGAAGCGATGATCGCGCGTCTCGCGGGCGATGGGTCGCTGGTGGGTGCGAGCCACCTCCCTGTGCCCGGGTTCGGCCGCTTCGTGGTCGAAGGCGGACGCAGCCGCTGGGCGCCGGCCTGAACAGCGACACAACTTGACTTCTGGTGATTGTCGCGCGCACCGGCGGTCTGCCCTCATCCCCCAACCCCTTCTCCCGGCGTTGCGGGAGAAGGGGAGTAGTGGTCCGCCCGGCCGCTGGCGCCGCCGTCGAGCTAACCCGGAGCGGCACTACGCCGCAATGGTGCGGGCCGCTTCCTGTTCGTGGAGTATTTCCGTGGCCGGGCGCAGCTCGGGGATATGCTGATCGGCGAACAGCGCGCCGGCGATCGGCCAG
>JAYUAG010000208.1:0-5026 GCA_043741475.1 Thermoflexaceae bacterium
CTGCGCGCAGCGCGTAAGAGTCAAGCGGCGTCCATCAGCTCGGTGGGATCGCCGAGAGGTCGACGAGCGCAAAGGAGATCACGCCCTCCGCGGCCACCCGGCCATCGACGGTGGCGCGCACCTTCCCTTTGCCCACGGGGCCGCGCATCTTTTCGAGCGTGAATTCCAGTCGAAGCTGATCCCCGGGGAGCACGGGGCGGCGAAAGCGCATCGATTCGATACCGCCAAACAGCGGCAGTTTGCCGGCAGCGTCGTTCCCTTTGAGCAGCGTAATCGCGGCCAACTGGGCGAGCGCCTCGACGATGAGGACCCCCGGCATGATCTTCCGCCCGGGAAAGTGGCCCTGGAAGAACCATTCGTTGGCGGTCACGCTCTTGATGCCGACGGCGTGTTTGCCTTCCTCGATCTCGATGATGCGGTCGACGAGCAACATCGGGTATCGATGGGGGATGATGCGTTCGATCTCGTCGGCTTCGATGGGCATAGGCGGATTGTAGGGCATGACGTGGGCGCAGGGCTTCGGCGGAGCGAGGAGTGGGGGCTGAGGGTCGACCAGAATCGAGGGACCGGCGGCTCAGGAGAGGAAGCAGGCCTGGACGGCGGCGGCGGTCTCGCGCGAGCCGGTGAGGGTGCCACAGACCTCGGCGGTGGCCTCGCCGCGGAGGAACTGGAAGAACCCCTGCGTAGAGGTGACCAGCCGCATGTCCGCCGAGGCCAATTCGCGACGGCGGGGATGGATACGCCCCTCGCGGATCTCAAAAGACCATGTATTGCAGTCGGCGCAGTCGGAGATTTCGATGACCATGCTGGCGTCGATACCCTCGGCGCGAGCGGGGTCGAAGAGGAACGCGGGCGCCACCCGGACAGCAAAATCGGTCGGGATGGTGGTCCCGACCGATTCAAAGGGAAATGGCTCCAGAAATTGCTGCGCCCAGCCGATGAGCGAGAGGAGGATCGGGCGGACGGCCCAGCCCTTGTCGGTGAGGCTGTATTCGACGCGGGGCGGGAGTTCGCGGAAGTACCGGCGTTCGACCAGTCCGTCTCCTTCGAGCCGTTTAAGGCGGCCCGCGAGGACGTTGGGCGACATGCCGGCACAGTTATCGAGGATGTCGGTATAGCGGTGCAGGCCGGACATGAGGTCCCGGAGGATGAGGAGCGTCCAGCGGTCGCCCACGATGCCAAGGGTCTGAGCGATGAGACAGGGGTGGTTGGCGAAGCCGTTGGCCTGAGGGTCGCCCTCCGGGGCGTCCTGTTCGAGAGCTTTACCTACCACCAAAGTCTTAGCCATTCGCTATCACCAGCGCTATTGACATGATAGTACAGGGTGTTAGACTACCCCCGCCAGCACTACGAAAACGATAGTGCTGGCCATTCCCACTCGCTAGCGTAACGGAACGCCGGTACGCCAGTCAACCTCTGAAGGAGGCAAACGCTATGGCACAGGCCATGATCCAGACCCAGACGCCCATCGCCGCGAGGCCGGACCACTTTCATCGCTGGCGCATCGACGAGCCCAATGGCCCGTTGAGCCTCGGCGTTTGCAAAGTTTGCGGGACCACGAAGCCATTCAAGAACTGGCTGGCGGAAGGTGACTTCATCACGAACGAAGAGCACCGTCTCGCCGCCTGAGCGACGACATCCCCGGCCGTGCGGCTCGACACGCGCCCGGCCCACGCCCGCCGTTCCCTCCCAAGGGGGCGGCGGGTTTCTGTTTTGGCGCGACTTCGTTAGTCGTGGCGGGACGGGCCGGGTGACCCGACCCAGGTAGCCGTCGGCCACTGTGCCGACGGGCGATCAGCGCCAGCCCAGAGGGCGCGAGACAGTGCCGGGCGAGGGGGTCAGATGACCGCTGCGGCTTCCAGCGCCGCCAGTTCTCCCTCACCGATGCCAAGTTCGCCGAAGACTTCGGCGTTATGCTCTCCGAGCTTCGGCGCGCGGGAGGAGACGCGGCCCGGCGTGCCCGTGAGCCGCGGCACGATGCCGGGCTGCAGCAGCGGGCCGAAGTCAGCGCTGTCGACGGAGATCACCTGCTCGCGGGCGGCGTAGTGAGCGTCGGCGACAATGTCCGCGGTGTTGTAGACCTTGGAGGCGGGCACGCCGTGCTCATCGAGCAAGCGCTGACAGGCATCGAGCGTCAGGCTGGCCACCCAGGCGCCGACGATCCGGTGGATCTCCTGGTAGTTCGCCTGGATCGCCTTGCGGGCGGCGAAGCGCGAGTCACGCACCAGCTCGGGCTGGCCCATAGCCTCGCAAAGCCGCTCGAAGACCCGCTGCGTGGTCGCATTGATGATCAGGTAGTGGCCGTCGCTCGTCCCGAACTGCTCCGCCGGGACGACGCCCGGGTAATAGTTGCCGGAGCGCTCACGCACCTGGCCAGTGAGCCCGTAGGCCGCGACATGAGCGCCGCTCATGCGCCAGACGGCCTCGTACAGGGCGACATCGACATCCTGCCCGACGCCGGTGTGGTCACGCGCCCGAAGTGCAGCGAGCGCCCCGAACGCGCCAAAGATCCCCGAACCGTAGTCCGCGACGAAGTAGCCTGGGCGCACGGGCGGCCGGTCGGCGTCGCCCGTGACGTAGGTGATGCCGGCGAAGCCGAGGGCGACGCGGTCGAAGCCGGCACGGTCGCGGTTGGGGCCGGTCTGCCCGTAGCCGCTGAAGCGCACAGCGACGAGACGCGGGTTCGTCTTCCGCAGGTCGTCGGGCGCGACGTTGTAGCGTTCGAGCGTGCCCGGTCGGAAGTTCTCGATCAGCACATCGGCGGTATCGCACAGGCGGCGGAAGAGCGCCTGGCCCTCAGGCTTGTGGAGGTCGATGGTGACGGACTTCGCCCCACGGTTGTCCTGTGCGAAAGAGACGTTGCCGCGGTTGGGGTCGCCGACCTTCGGCTGCTCGACCTTGATCACCTCGGCGCCGAACTCGCCGAGGAGCGTGCCGCAGAAGGGCGCGGCGAGGATCTGGCCAGCGTTGATTACGCGGACGCCGTGGAGCGCGCCGGGTGGCGGAAGCGAGGGCGTGTCGTCCATGGAACGCCGATAATACGCGAAGTGCCGGAGTATCGGCGTGACGGAGTATCGGAGACTCGTCTCCGCAGTCCTTCGGCTGAGAGAAGACATGGCGATGGCTCGACGGCGCCCTCACCCCCCAACCCCCTCTCCCGGCTTCGCGGGCGAGGGGGAGCCGAGCGTGCTCGAGGCCCGCCGAGGATCTCAACCCACAAGCTCGAAGCCGTTCGTGCCTACGTTTTACACGCGGGTGTATGAGCTGGTGCAACGCGTCCCCCAGGGCCGGGTGGTGACGTATGGGCACGTGGCCCTGCTGCTGGGTTCGCCGATGGCGGCGAGGGCGGTCGGATATGCGCTTAACGCGCTTTCGAATGAGAGCGACGTGCCGTGGTGGCGGGTGATCAACGCGCGCGGCGCGATCAGCCTCAAGGGGCGCGGGGCGGCGGCGGACCTGCAACGGCAACTCCTGGAGGAGGAGGGCGTTATGTTCGACGCGACCGGCCGCACGAGCCTCGGCATCTATCGCTGGTGGCCCGAGGGAGAGCTAGAGCCGGGCCCGCCGTAGAATCAACCGATGCCCTCGAACTCGGCCATGCCCACGACCCGCGGCCTGAACTTCTTCGATGCCGACCCGAACCTGCTCTTCGCGCTCCGCCAGCAGGCGCAGCCCGGAGACCTCGAGCGGGCGATTCCGCTCCTGACGGAGCTCGGCGCAGTTGCGGGCGGCGAGCTGGACGAACTCGCGATGGTCGCGGACCGCAACCCGCCCCAGCTTCGCAGCCACGACGAGCGCGGCCATCGCGTCGACGAGATCATCTATCACCCGGCGTACGTCGAGATGCAGAAGTTAGGGTTCGCGCGCTTCGGCTTGGCCGCCATGTCGCACCGGGAGGGTGTGCTGGGTTGGCCGGGGCGCGTGCCCCACGTGATCAAGTACTCGCTCTCCTATCTCTTCGTCCAGAGCGAATTCGGACTCTTCTGCCCGATTTCGATGACCGATTCGGCCGCCCGCGTGGTCAATCGCTTCGGCCCGCAGGAGCTGCGTGACCGCTACGTCGATGGGCTTACGAGCACGGACTTCGAGACGCTGCTGCAGTCCGCCCAGCTCCTGACCGAGCGCACGGGCGGGAGCGACGTGGGCGCGAACGAGTGTGTGGCCCGGCAGGTGGGTGGTGAATGGCAGCTGACCGGCGAGAAGTGGTTTTGCTCAAATGCGGGCGCGGACGTGCACCTGACGCTTGCGCGGCCGGAAGGGGCGCCGGGCGGGACGAGGGGCCTCGGGATGTTCCTCGTGCCGAAGGTGCTGCCGGACGGACCGCGCAACAGCTACACGATCCGCCGGTTGAAGGAGAAGCTGGGCGGCCGCTCGATGCCGACGGGCGAGTACGAATTCCAGAGCGCGGCCGCGTACCCGGTGGGCGACGTCGAGCACGGCTTCGCCCAGATGGCGGAGATGATCAATGTCTCGCGGCTTTCGAACGGCATGCGCGCGGCGGCGATGATGCGGCGCTCGCTCCTCGAATCGGTCGTGCACGCGCGCGAACGCACCGCCTTTGGCCGGCCGTTGTTCGAGCACCCGTTGCTACGCGAACAGCTCTTCGAGATGACGATGGACGTCGAGGCAGCGCTCGCGGTCGTCCTCTACGCCGCGGCCGCGCTCGACGCCGCCGACGCGGGCTCGGAGTTCCACGACCGGGTCATCCGCATCACGACGCCGCTGATCAAATACGCGGTCTGCCGCCGGGCGCGCCTGACAGCAGGCATGGCGATGAACGTGCGTGGCGGCAACGGCTATATCGAGGAGTGGGTGAACGCCAAGCTCCTGAGAGACAGCCACCTCGGCAGCATCTGGGAGGGCGCGGAGAACATCGTGGCGCTCGATGTGGCGAGGGCGGCCAGCCGCGAGCGCGCCCACGATGCCCTCTTCAACGACCTCGAAACACGTCTCACGGGCGTCCGCGACGGGGACGTGCGGCGCGAAGCGACGGCGACACTCGATGCCCTCGCGGACACGCGTCGCC
>JAYUAG010000209.1:0-2062 GCA_043741475.1 Thermoflexaceae bacterium
ACGTGCCAGACGGCGGCCACGGACAGGCCCATGTCGGGCGGGAAGGAGAGCCCGGGGCTGCGCTGTTCCCAGGTCTTACCGCCGTCGTCGCTGCGTGCGACGGAAGGGCCCCAGGCCCAATGGTTGGCGGCGGCGTAGAGGCGCGGAGGATCGTGACGCAGGTCCACGTTCATGTGGTGGACCGTCCAGCCGGGCATGCGCGGCTCGGAGACTTCCCAGCGTTCGCGCTTCGTGTCAGATGTATAGATCCAGGCGCCCTTGCGGGTGCCTACCAGAACATAGGTCTGCATAAGGATCCTCCTTGGCGTGCCGTTGGCCGGGCAAGATAGCGAACGGCGGATGACCTGTCAATAACCTGTCAATCATGTTCGCCGGTGTGCGGTGGGGCCTATTGCGTGGCGCCGCGGTGGAACCACCGGGGCCTGGCAACGGGCGTGGGCTGGGGTGCCGCGCGCTGTTCAGCACGCGCCACCGTACGAGCTTCGCGCAGTGGAACCCGGGCGAAGGCGCGTTCGCGTTCCTCCATGATGGCGTTGTAGAGCATTTCGAGTTCCATGGCCTGCGCCTCCTTGAGTACTAACTATCGTAGACGGTACACAGGTGTTACTAACCTGTCAAGCGTGTTCGCCGGTGTCTACAAGGATTGACGGAAACTCCCAACTGTAGAAGCCGACAGCGTTCGTCGCGGGCCGGCCGTGTCGAGGCACGCACTCACTCGTATAAGCCGTCCGTAAGGTGGCGGGGGACCGCGGTGCGGGCGGGACGAGGTCGCCAGCGCGCAGCCGGGAAGCGCCGCAAAGGGGGTCGCAGAGCCTAAGGCGTTCGCGAAGCGCGCCGCCGTTGCTGGTAGTTGCGGATCTTCGTGCGGTTGCCGCAGACGGACATCGCGCACCAGGTGCCCGTGCGGTTGCGGGAGGCGTCGTAGAAGGTGTGCGGACAGCCGTCCCCAGTGCAGCGCTTGAGTCGCGCCCAGGAACCGTCGCGCATGGCGTCGAAGACCACCACGAGCAGGCGCCCGATCGCCGCTTCGACGCCGGCGCCAGATGGCCGGATTTCGGGTTGGGCGCCGAACTGTAGGACAACGGGGACGCTGGCGGCCATGCTCGCGAGGGACTCCAGTGCGCCCACTTCAAGGACCTGGCCGTTGTTGGCCAGCGCCAATTCTCGCAGCAGGTGCCGCAGCTCCAGCAGGCGATCGAGGTCGCGCTCGCTTACGGACACCCCCTCAGGAGCGAGGCCGAGTGCGGTGAGCCACACCGCTGCAGCGCCGCACGCACCGAGGTCATCGACGACGCGGGCGCCGCGAGAAACCGCGTTCACGAATTTCTGGCCGATGCGGTATTCCCGGGCGAGCGAAGCCTGGCTGTCGCCGCTCTCGCGCCGAAGGCGGATGTCCTCTGCTATGTCTGGCGTGACGCCGGGGCTCCGGGCGAGGTTTGCCGAGTTGAGGAATTCCTGGACGACGCCAAGGGCTCCCGGCGCGTGGGGTCGATTCTCCGGCGTTTGACTGTCCATGCCTTCATCATGCTGGTTGCGCCCGGCTTTCACAACACCGTCAACAGGTCTTGGCCGGTTATAGACCGCTCTCCCATCATGTACGGAGGTTGGTTGCGATCACGACCGTGTCCATCGATCCGAATGGCCTCGTCCCGTGTGGCGTCGAGTCAGATTCGGCTCGCTGCCGCCTTCAGCAGAGCGACGACCTTGTCCTTCTGCGCACGCGCGCCGTTTCCCAGGAACTCGACCTCAAGGAGGACGCCTTTAACGATCGCCCTGCCCTCTCCGGAGCCGTTGATCACTGAGATGTAGATGGCGAAGTCGCCGATGCCCGAGAGCTCGGTCCCGTTCTCCTTGGCGTCTTTGGCTTCGACCTGCCAGCCGAGCTTGACGGCGGCGGCGTTCACGCCCGGCGGGAACTGATAGACCTTGACATCGAATGTCTGGAAACCCGCGCTCAGCGTTGGATCTTGCCATTCGTAGCTGCAGCTGACGGACTGGATGCCCTGAGCCGAACTGGTGGGTTTGCCCTCCGGGACCTTGAGACTGGGCGCGAGGGTCTGGA
>JAYUAG010000210.1:0-2050 GCA_043741475.1 Thermoflexaceae bacterium
GATTCGCGTGCGTGCCGGTGTTCTCACGCTTTGGAGCCGCATCGAGTCTATCGATGCCGGACGCGTTCCGGACGGTGCTGCACGAGTGCGGCCGGACCGCAGCACGCGAAGCGAATCGTTTCGCGCTCAACCACGTTCAGATCCGCGGTTCGTCCGGCCTCGTGATCGGAGTGAAGCCAATCAGTGGGACGCCTTCGGGTGTAATCCCGTAGATGTTGTTATTTCCGTCGCCGTCCGAGCCGGTTAGCACCCACCGCACGACCGCGAGTTCTCGGGTTCCGGGCGTATCGCTCGGCACGTCCGTCCTCACTTAAGATCGCGGCGCGAATCTGGAGCAGCGGCTCGGCACCACCACGAATCCAAAACTTCTCCGTTCCTTTTACGCGACGATTCAACTGTTTGATCGCACTTTCCACCGGAGCGCTGCTGATCGGCAGTCCCTGACGACGATACTCCGCATAGTTCATCCTCCCCTGCGCGTTGGTCACATACGTCACGGTTTCAGCCGCGACCTTTCTCGGATCGTTGTCCTTGGCGTCGGGCGGCGGTTCGCCCAATCGCGCCGCGACCTTCTTCAAGTCGGCCAGCAGCAGCACCACTTGGCCCGCCCAGGCCCAACGCAGCCACCGCTCGTACCGGGTCCAGGCGTTCTCCCCCGCGTCCGCGCCGATCTGGGCCGTTTCGTACAGATAGCTCAGCAGATGAATGAAATCCAAAATGCCGATGAAGCCCCACGGCAGCAGGTGCATCGCGAAGAGGCTCCAGTTCCAACTCGAACCATCGCACACGCAGGCCTTGCGGCGAGCTTCGCCCAAGCGTCGCCGCTGAACCTCCGCCGCCACGTGATAGCCGAACGTGTCGCTGTTCTCCAGCGACGCCACCACCGTACGCACCAACTTCTTCGGACCACGACGACGCTTGTTCTGCGAGCGACGCGGCGGCTTCTCGGCTTTACTCGAATCCGCCGACGCCGAGCGGCGCGGGCCCGAACTGCGGCTCTTGATCTCGGCGACCAGACGGGCCACGGTTGCCGTTTCCAAGAACTTCGTCGGCGGATCGGGTTGCGGATCGACCGCCTTTTCCGTCGACGACAAACTGAGGCAGCAGGCCACTTTGGTCTCACGCCAGTGCCGACCGGTCACGCCGCGACCGGCATCCTCGGCCCGCGCCTGCAACCGGCCGCCATCCAGCATGACTGCGGCCACCGTCGGAGCGGCTTCGACCGTCGGTTGCAACCGCCGCTCGCGAAAGGCTTGCACGTCGGCGTCCCGCGCCGCCGCCATCTCATCGCCCACGCGGTCGCACAGACGCCGCACGTGCGTGGGACTGATCGCCACCTCCGCCAATTCCTTGAGGTCGTTGCTGGCTTCCGCGAACGACGCGGCCTTGCCGCCGCGGCGAACGACCATCCGAACGATCCACGGGCTCAAGCCCTCCTGCGTCAGTTGCAATTGAGTGTCGAGGGGGGAAAAACACGACCCGACAGGCCGTGCATCGCCATTTTTCGCGGGCCAATTCGATCGGCCCGGCGCGGGTGGTCAGCACGCGACGCGGCAGCGGATCGTCGGGTTTTCCCACCCGGCGAGCGGGCCGTTGGCACTGCGGACAGGCGGGAGCCTCGACCGGGCGGGCATCGGCCGCAGACTGCACCCGCTGCTCCAAGAGCCAGGATTCCAGGTCGCGTGTCAGTTGTCGGGTCTGGTCTTCGATGTGATCGAAGGAGGGGAGGGGTTTCGATTGATCGTCTGGAAAGAGGCGATTGAAGATGGCGTCGACGTGAGCGTGCAAGTCGCGGCGAATGCCGTCGCGACTCGGCGTAACTTGCGGAGACTTGAGATGCGGAGTGGAAATTGTCATGGCTGATTCCTTCAGAACCAAGGGACATCCAGGCACGGGCCTGTCTCCAGCTCATAATACCGCCATCGCCAGCTCACAACTACGGGTCTGCACCCCCGCCAAGGTGATCATCACCGAACGTCAGCAGATGGTGCTACAATCGCTGGCCTTTTCGCGATCCTGCCCGCAGGGGCTCGCCCATCGGGCCGAGGTC
>JAYUAG010000211.1:0-4991 GCA_043741475.1 Thermoflexaceae bacterium
CGCGGCCCCACCACGGAGCAATGGACCTTGCCGTCGGCGAAGATGCGGTTAGCAACGCGCAGGACATCTTCGGCGGTCACCGCTTCCATCTGCGCCACGGCGGACTCGATCGGCTCGATCTCGCCGCGCGTCAGCAGGAGTTCGCCGTGGCGCTGGCCGAGGGCGTGCGCCGTCTCCATGGAGAGCCGGAAGCGGCCGATCGCGTGTTGCTTCGCCATCTGCAGCTCGTCCGCGGGTACGAGCGCCTCCGCCATGTGGCGTGCCTCGTCGACACATACACGTACCGTTTCGCTGAGTTTGTCCCGGTTCACGCCCGCGGAAATGGTGAAAACGCCCGCGTCCGCCAGGAAGCCGTAGCCCGAACCGATTGAGTAGGCGAGCCCCCGCCGTTCGCGCACTTCACGGAAGAGCCGGGAGGACATGCCCGCTCCGAGCACGTCGTTCAGGATGCGCAGTCGGAAGCGGTCCGGGTCGTCGCGACCGAAAATTGGCAGACCGAGAAACATGCTGCACTGGTCGATGTCGCGCGATTCAACAACGACGCGCTGGCCGCGCACGGCGGGGTCGTAGGCGGTAACGGAAGGAAGCGCGCCCGGCTTCATGGCGGCGAGCAGCGGCTCGGCCAGCCGCATCACGTGGGCGTGGGCGACGTTGCCGGCGACCGAGAGGACGACATTGCCCGGCCGATACCACTCGGAGATGTGCGCTACGAAGTCGGGGCGCTGCATCTCCTGCACCAATTCAACGCTGCCGCCCACATCCCATCCGGTGGGTTGTTCGCCATAGACAGCGCTGCCAATGAGCCGGCCCGCCCAGCCGCCGGGGTTATCGTGGTCACGCTTCAGTTCCTGCTGGACGACGGTGCGCTCGCGCTCGATTTCGTGCTGTTCAAGCTTCGAATGCAGAAGCATGTCGACAGCAACATCGAGCGCTATCTCGAAGTGGTTGTAGGGCACGATGTTCCAGTAGCAGGTGAACTCTTTGTTCGTGTAGGCGTTCAGCGTCCCGCCCGCGCCTTCAATCGCCTGGGCGATCAGGATCGCGTCGGGGCGGCGTTCAGTGCCCTTAAACACCATGTGTTCGAGGAAGTGAGTGATGCCGTTGAGCCGGCGCGGCTCGGAACGCGACCCGACGCCAACGAAGAGGCTCACGGAAACCGCCTGCGTCGAAGGGATGGGGGTGGTGACCACACGCAAGCCGTTCGCGAGGGTCGCTTGTTCGAGGTGCACTGCCACGGACTACCTCCGGCTGCGCATTCTACGCATCGGCGCTTGCAGCGAAAGTGACAGGTTCAGGGCGACTTTCAACGCGACTTTCAACGCGACCGCCTACACTCGCCTCATGGCCGTTTCTCTCGCCGCCCGGATCGCGCCCAACTGGACGTCCGCCGCGGGAGCGCTCGAGGGGATCCTCCAGTTCTTCGAGATGCCGTTGCCGCGCCATGGCGTGATGGGCCTCAGCGGGCACGCCTGGCACTTCTGCCTGGGGACGAGAGACGGCGTCCGGGCGTTGCCTTCTGGGCCTGCAGACCTCGATTGGGACGCCGCGCCCGCGAACTACTCCCGCACCGGGCTCGCCTGGGAGCGGTTCGGCGCCCGGCTCACACCGGGCACGGACTGGACGGAAATGCGTGCGGCCGCGGTTGAGTGGGCGACCGGACACCTCGACGCCGGCCGGCCGCTGATCGGCTGGGACTTCCACCTGCACGAACACGCAGTCGTCTACGGGTACGACCTGGAAAGGCGCGGGTTCCTCGTTGATGATCTGTTGAGCGGCGACGGCGGGCCGTTCGCCCCCTGGGAGGAGTGGCCTGGCCCGCTCGGCGTCGTGGAGCTGTTCGCTTCGCTGGGGCCGTCAGCGGTCGACCCGGTCGAGGCTGTTGGTGGGGCGCTCAGCCATGCGCTGGCCTGCCTGCGAGGAGAAGACGGTCCCCCGGAAGACCCCGCGCAGCCTCGCGGCGCTGCGGGCCTCGATTCCTGGGCGGACGCCTTCGACGGCGAGGATGTGATCGACCGCGCGGGCAACGCCTACACGCTTGCCATCCTCCAGGCAGCGCGCAGCGACGGCGCCGCCTTCCTCGCCGACCTGGCGGCTGCGATCCCGGAACTGGCGGTACCGCTTAACGTGGCGGAACGAGCGTTCCGCGAAGAGACGAAGGCGCTCGCCCCGCTGCTGACCCTGTTTCCCTTCCCCGCGGGGGGACACGGGAACGTTGACAACCCCGGCCTGCGCCGCGGCGCGGCCATGGCTCTGCGCCGCGCCGCACAGCACGAACGTACCGCCGCCGCCGCGCTCGCGGAGACCATCGACGCGCTCGACCCTTCTTCCTGAGTCCGCCGACCTCGTACACTGGCGCGGTGCCACACTGGGTGATCAGCGGGACGCTCGCCACGAGCCCACGGCCCGGATTCTCCTCCGGCCCGGAGTACCGCGTCGCCGCCGAAGTGGTCGATCGCTGGCTTGAGGATGTCCACGCCTTCGGCATCCGCTCAGTCATCTGCCTGCTCGCAGCCGACCAGCTCTGGCTCTATCAACACAGCCTGCCGGGCGGCCTGATCACCCGCTACCGCGAGTCCGGGCTCGAAGTGGCCCACATCCCCACGCTCGACCAGCAGACTCACCCGTTCACGCCGGACCAGTATGAAGAAGCGTGGCTTGCCTTCGAACGCCTGCCCAGGCCGGTGCTCGTCCATTGCTCGGCAGGCTACGACCGCACAGGGAGGATCGTGAACCACATCCTCGCGAACATCCGCATCGCCGAGGGTGCGCCGCCGGAGTAGCCGGGGGACAAACAAGGAGGCCGGGCCGCTGCCCTGTCGAGGGATAGCGGCCCGGCTTCATAACGCGCGCCGGGAAGGGGTCAGCGCGCGAGAGTTGGTGTGCTGGCCGCTCGGCGCTTCGGGCCCGGTGCTGTGCCGGCGCGGGGCTTCATCGTGGCGCTCACGATGCGGTAGGCCAGCAGCCCTCCTACCACCAGCACGGAAGACAGGTAAAGCAGCTTCACGAGCATCGCGCCTGAGTCCGTGCCCGCGTTCAGTCCGTGCACGAGGCCAAGGCCCCAGGCCGCGAACGAGAGGTAGTGAAACCGCCGCCAGGCGGCGTACCCGATCCGGCGCCGCACCCAGAAGCTGCCCGTCACAGCGATCGTGACCCAGCCCGCAATCACGCCGAGCCCCGGTCGCATGTAGCCCGCCGAGAACGGCACGAGGATGTCGACCGGCGAATAGCCGATGAACGAATCGAACAGGAGCGCGCCGCCGTGGATGGCGATAAAGGAGATCGAGAGGATCGCGAGAAACTGGTGCACTTCGAACGCGAGCGGCCGGGGGATGCGGTGCTTCGCGAAGCGTGTACTCAGGATGAGCCCGAATACGACCGAGGCCGTGAGCAGGCCGTAGGAGACGAGGCCGGCGGCACGGCTCAGGTACCAGGGCGCCTGGCCAAGTTCCGCCTGCTTGAGCCCCACCGCCCCAAGAAGCGAGACGGCGGTGAGCGGGATGGCGAGTTTCAGCAGATTTGTGTTCATCAGGAGCCTCGAGAGCTCTTTGCCGCTGTGGTCGCGGCCGCCGGCGTTTTGGACGAGGTCGTCGTTGTCGTTGTCGTTGTGGTGGTCGCCGCGGCGGCCGCAGCTGCAGATGTCGATGCCGGCGCCGGAGTTGACGCGGATGTCGTGGCCGATGTGGTCGCGCCATTCGAGGCCGCAGTCTCGACGATCGCCGCCGTGGCCTGGCTGTAGCTGGCGTCGGGCCGTTCAAAGGCGAACGTCAGGGCGGAGCCCGCGGTGACCGCAACAGCCGCCACCGCCAGCATCAGCTTGGTCCTCAGGTATTTAGTCTTCATGGCTCCTCCTCAGCGCTTTCGGGCGATAGTTGCGTCTGGAACGTCCCTACTGTTGCAATCCCGCTTCGCCGGGAAGTTAGCCGTAGATTCGAATCTCCAAATGATCTCCTTGGCCGATTGTGCTTTCTTGTGGGCATGCCCTGCTCCTCGCCGAAGACGAACCGCGCATCGGAAAGGCCGTCCAGCGCGTCCTCCAGGAAGAAGGCCACGTCGTCGATTGGGTGATGGACGGGGACGACGCGCTCGCGCAGGCCTCGATGGAGGGCTACGACGCCCTCCTGCTCGACGTGATGATGCCCGGGCGCGACGGCTTCTCCGTCGCGAAAGCGCTTCGCACGAAGGGTTCGACCACTCCGATCCTGATGCTGACCGCTCGCGACGGCGTGCAGGATCGTGTGAAGGGGTTGGACGCTGGCGCGGACGACTACCTCGTGAAGCGGTTCGCGCTCACCGAGTTGCTCGCGCAGGTGCGCGCCCTCGGCCGCCGCGCCCAGATGGGCGGCGGCGAACCGACGATGCTGCAGGTCGCGGACCTCGAACTCGACCTCCGCTCACGCGAAGCGATCCGCGGGGGCAAGCGGGTCGAACTCACCGCGAGGCCTGCGAGGGCTGCCAGTTTGCCTGGCAGCAGTTCGGACCGGTTCATGATGTGCTCCTTTCGATGAGCGGCGCCGGGCTTCTGCCGGCAGCGCTACCGTGCGCTTGTGCACTCGACCGCACATCGGGGGAGACACCAGACTTCCGTTCAGGGTTAGCCCGCCTCCCCGGCGCCTAGGCCTCGGGCCTCGACCCTTAGTCGCCGGTTCATTTCGTCGTAGAACGCACGATCGTCCTCAGCTTCAGCGACCACCACGCCCCGGTGGAACAGCGCCCGGAGCGAATCCAGCGTCCTAAGGAACGGGTCTGTCATCGGCCATCGCACATCCGTCGCGGAAAGGCATCGGGTGGTCGCAACATTTCCGTCGAACGTCAGACGAACGATGCTCCCCTGTCCAGATTCGACACAGCCATACAAAAAGTCCGCATCGTGGGTCGCGACCACCTGGTTGCCGCCGCGCAACTCGGAAACGTCAGCGAGAGCCTGACCCAATAGTCGTGAAGCGTTTGAACGGTTCTGCAGCCGACCGCCCAGTCGGCGACGGTCAGGCCGA
>JAYUAG010000212.1:0-4987 GCA_043741475.1 Thermoflexaceae bacterium
CGCCCGACGCGAAGATACTCAGCGAACGTCACAGCGCGGTTCCTGGCACGCGGCGCATCGTATCATCCGGAGCCTTAGCGGAGGCACGGGGGTTTCTCATGGACGCGCCACGAAGTGTGGTTCACCCCAAACCGCCCAGCCGAAGTTGCTCGTGCCGCCAGGGGCAACATCCGTCTCAAACGTGAGCCGGAGCGTACCGCCCGAGGGTTCTGGCAGGGGCACCGTCCAGGATTGCCATGGGCCAGGCCGGATGACCTTGCGATCGAGCTCGCGGCCCTCGGCGCGGACAATGAAGGTCACACCGTCGGACCGCTCGGCGCCGTCGGCGATGCCGATGAAGGTCTCCAGGTTCCGCGCGCCATTCAATTGGAGGGCGAAGTCGTGACTCTGAGAGACGTGCATGAACAGTGCCGGTTTGAAGACGCCGCGCACGGCGAAGACGTTTTCGTTCAGACGTGGGTCGCCCTGGCCGATGCCTCCAAGGAGCCAATCGGGGTCACCACGGGCCCGGCCGGTTTCCTGGAAAAGCAGCCGGCCGGGAAAGACGACGCCTTCGACCGACCGGTATTCGCCACGCACCACGGCTTCCCGGACGCCCTCCTCGTACGGTGCGGCAGGGCTGAAGGCGACGAGGAACCTTGGATGGGCGCGCTCGAGCCAGTGGCCATAGTCGCCTTTGCGGATGGCGGCAGAGTTTCCTCCCGTGGTCGTCCCCAGTTCATCGACAACGCGACAGGACGAGTACCAGGAGATGTAACCCGCACCGGGTGCGCCGACCGTGCAGCCTTCGCCGCCGTTCGCATCGAGCCAGCGGGACAGCGCGCGGAGCGGCCGGTCCGGTGTGCGGCTGACATTTTCGAGCCTGGCGGCGGACGCGAGCGCCAGCGCCGTCAGGGCGGCGATGGCGAAAGCGCCCGCGAACAGACGCGAGCGTGGGTTCGCGGCCGACGCCAGCCTCGCGCCGATTGGAGCGGTAAGCGCGATGAGAACGATCACAGCCCAGGCGAGGGGCGCCACGTACCAGTTAAAGGCCGGCATCTGCACAACGCTCAAAATCAGCACGGATGCGACCGCGAAAAAGAGGACACTCCACGCGGTGCGCACCAGCGGATCGAGACCTTCGCCAGTGCGGCGGCTGGGGAGGCGCCGATCGATGCCGGCGAGCACAAGAACCGCGGCGGAGATTGCTGAGAGGGTGATGAGGATTCCGGTCCCTGGCCCGTAGCGGTTGAGCACGCCGTTGGCGCCGTTCGGGAACACCGGCGACGTGCCGAATAGGCCGGAGCGGCCGAGGTCGATGTGGCTCCTCATGGCGGAGGGCAGGAGTTCGCCGTAGTACAACGCGGAGAACACGACGAAAGGCACGAAGGCAACGAGAAAGCCCACCGCGCCTTCGCGGGCCGCGCGCCGGTCGCGCAGGGCGAGTGCGAGTACCAGGATCACTGCGAGGGGGACGAGGTCGGGCCTCGTCGCGGCCGCGAGGCCGCAGAGGACGCCACCGAGGAACACCCGGTTCTCTCGAAACGCACACACGCCGCCCGTGGCGAGGAACAGGGCTAGCGGCACTTCGCCACCGAGGACAACGAAATTCAGGGCGAGGACAGCGTAGGCGACGCCGGCGAGTGCGCCGAAGGCTGCAGCTACGCCTTCCTGCAACGGCAGCAGCCTGTAGATGAGCAGCAATGAGGTGGCGGCGATGGCGAGGCCGCCGAGCATGTTCGCAACCACCGGAAGGTTGGCGCCGCCAAGCGCGAACGGGACGAGCACCCACGCGAAGAGGTAGCTCGTCGTAGCGTTGCGTGATTCGCCCGCATTGAAGACGAGACCCGCGCCGTCCGCGAAGTTGCGGGCGTAACGAGCATAGATCAGCGCTTCTTCGGAACGGAAGTCGATCGTCCACCAGGTGAGGAAGGCCACGATCGCCACCGAGAGGACCGCGGCGCTGTGGCGGATACCGGCCGGCGAAAGGAGCCAGACCACGAGCCCGGTCTCCTGCCCCTGACGTTTCGTTGTGCTTTCGGCTGAGCCAGCACGCCGTCCCGGCGCAGGGCCGGCGGCGCTAGCGGGGCGGTTGTGCTGCATGCCAGCGCATGCTACCACGAGGGCCCGTTGGGCGATGCCGGTAGACGTCTGATTTGCTCGTGTTGCCCCGCCGTGCCTATCGTTGCACGGAGCGTCCCAAACGAGATCTGCTCAACGCGGGTGATAGCGACGTGGTGGTTTCAGAGCCTGTCAGGTCTCCCGCCGCAAAATCGGTCTCGCGCGGCATCCGGCGGCCAATCGTCCGCCGGCAGGCGCCGCCACATCCGGGCGCGTGGCATGTCGCCGCCGCCGCCGCCGAGCCACATCGCGGCTATCAGCTGACGAAGCGAATCGTCGATCTCTTCGGCGGGCTGATTGCGCTGGCGATCGCCACTCCGCTGATCCTGGTTGCCGCTGTTGGGTCTGCCTTCTCCACGCGTCATTTCCCGTTTTATGTCCAGCGTCGTGTCGGCTACCTCGGCCAGGAGTTCCGCATGTTCAAAATCCGCTCCATGCGCCGCGGCGCCGATCGGGAGATCCCTCTCGACCTCAACGAAACGGGCGGCCCGACTTTCAAGGCGCGCAACGACCCCCGCATCTCGACTTTCGGGCGATTCATCCGGCGGACATCGATCGACGAGCTCCCGCAGCTGCTGAACGTCGTGATCGGACAGTTGACCCTGGTGGGGCCCCGCCCTGCGCTCCCGGACGAAGTGGTGCAATACACGCACGCCGAGGCCCGGCGGCTCTCCGTCAAGCCGGGGCTGACGTGCATCTGGCAGGTGAGCGGGAGGAGCGACATCCCATTTCGCCACTGGATGGCGATGGACCGGCTCTACATCCGTAAGCGGTCGCTCTGGTTCGACCTGCGACTACTGGCGCGCACACCGTGGACGGTCGTGACCATGCGCGGCGCGCGGTAGTCCGTGGCGACGATGGCGAGAAAGGGCAGGGGAGTCATGGCGAAAGCTCGCCTGGGCGTAGTGATCGTGAGTCACAATCCGGGGCCGTTCCTCGCCACCTGCCTCGAGCGACTCGATTCCAGCACACGCGAGCGTTTCGAGCTCGAAGCGGTCGTTGTCGACAACTCCTCCGCAGACGACACCGTGGCGCGGCTACGGGCCCGGCCCTATCCATGGTTGCGGGTAGTCTCCCATCCACGGAACGCGGGTTTCGCCGTCGCTTCGAATATTGGCCTGCGCTCGCTCGACGGCGACTATGCGTTGCTCTTGAACCCGGACACGGAACTGGCGCCGACGACGCTCGACGCCATGGTCTCGTTCATGGAACTGCACCCGGAGGCGGCCGTCGTTACGCCGCGCCTCGTGTTGCCGGATGGTTCGCTCGATGCCGCCTGCCACCGCGGCTTCCCTACGCCATGGGCGTCGTTCACCTATCTCGCCGGCCTGGAGAGAGCTTTCCCCCGCCACCGCTGGTTCAACGGCTACCACCGTTGGGACCGCCCGCTGGATCGAGCGCACGAGATCGACGCGCCAAGCGGGGCCTTCATGCTCATCCGCCGCCGCGTGCTCGATGAAATCGGCCTCCTCGACGAGCGCTTCTTTATGTACACCGAGGATGTCGACTTTTGCCTCCGCGCGAGGAAGGCTGGCTACCGGGTCTATTACGACCCGAGCGAGACGGCCCTCCACGTGAAAGGCACAACGACCGGGATCAAGCGCCACACCGAGCAGGTTTCGCAGGCGAGCCTCGAAACCCGCGTCCTCTGCCTGAACGCCTTCTACGATTCGACGAAGAAGTTCTACGACAAGCACTACGCGCGGAGCTATCCGCTACCCCTGAAGTGGGCCGTCCACGGCCTCGTCGAGGCGGGCCGCCCACTGGCCATCTGGCGGCTCAAGCGGCGGATGCGCGTCCTGCGTCCGGGGGGTGCGTCTGCGGGCGATTGAGAACCGCGCGGCCTCGTATGCGGACCCTCCTCGTTCATAACGCCGCCGGGGCAACCACTGCCTGACCGCGCCGAGGGCGGGCAAGGCGATGAGCAACGGCACATCGGCCAGCCAGACGCCGTGGAGCGTCCAGTAGTTCAAGTAGATCGCCATCCCGAGGAAGAACGTCGCGTACGCATAGAGGTAGAGGAAGGCGGCGTTGCGGCCGGCCGCCATGCCCCGGTAGCAGAGCCCGTTGAGCACCCCCCATGCGAGCGACAGGATGATCACGCCGTTCATGCCGAAGTCCGCATACCACGGGCCAACGTACGTGGAGGTAACCTGCTCGTAGCGCGCCGTGTCGCGTGCCACCGCCTCGAGGTCCTTCCCGGCGACGAATCGGTCCGCGAACTTGGTGGAGTAGATACCTTCGCCCGGCACATCCTCGTAGGCGCGGGAGTTCACCAGGTCGCTCAAGGTTTGCAGGCTGATGGAGGCGAACATCTGCGCCGGGATCGTCGCCGCGAGGCCGAAGGGACGTTCGTCCACGAGGTCGTGCTGGATGAGTGACCGGAAGTCGTTTGGTGGTTGCCGGTCCAGCCGGATGAACCAGAGGGCAGAGGCGGCGCTCAGGCCGAAGGCTACTGCAAAAGCTGCCACGATCAGCATGCGGCGCGTTATCCCGGCGAGGAAGAAGGTGGCGGCGACGCCGATCGCGCAGGCGGAGACGGCGTAAAAGCGCCCGCCGCTGAGGGCAAGCGGCGCGAACCCGACGAAGCAACATGCGCCATATCCGAGGAAGTCACGGCGGCGGCGGGCTAGCAGGAACCCCGGCACGGCGAGGATCAGCCCCACATAGCCCAGGCGAGTGCCGATGAGCGTGGGCAGGCTAAACCCGGAAAAGCGCAGGACATCGATGTCCGAGCTGAACAGAGGGATGCTGCCGATGCTCCGGAAGTAGCTCCCCCAGCTCAGCGCGCCGATGGCCACGAGCAGAGCTACGTTTGGCCAGGGGACGAGTGGGCGCGGCAGCGTCCCGAGGAGGGGCGGACGCCGTTTCCTTCCAGCCGCGCCCG
>JAYUAG010000213.1:0-2043 GCA_043741475.1 Thermoflexaceae bacterium
TCAGTCCCCGTGTGGCTGACCATCCTCTCAGACCAGCTACCGATCGTCGCCTTGGTAGGCCATTACCCCACCAACAAGCTAATCGGCCGCGGGCCCCTCTCACAGCGCATTGCTACTTTTACTGCCCGGATTCTCACCGGGAGTGGTATGCGGTATTAGCTCGCCTTTCGGCGAGTTATTCCCCACTGCGAGGCAGGTTACCCACGTGTTACTCACCCGTCCGCCACTGCCACCGAAGTGGCCGTGCGACTTGCATGCCTAATACACGCCGCTAGCGTTTGTCCTGAGCCAGGATCAAACTCTCCGAAAAGAAACGCAAAAATCGATCTTCCGATCGATTTAAGTTCCCTGTAACGGGTTCCCAAACGTTCTCTTCCGTCCGCTATCCAGTTGTTAAAGTGCGCCGGCCTTTTGAAGGCCCGAAAGAGAAGACTAGCGCGATGGAGCCTCGCTGTCAATCGACTTTGGCCCCTCCACGTTCGAAATCCTGTCGATACGCGTCAGAGAAGGGGCTCAACGGCCCTTCGCAACCCGATAGCGGCCCTTCTGCTCGGCACGTATGGCTTCGTCCACGGGGCGGTAGCCAGCCAGGTACGCGTCCGCGAACGCGACGAAGCTGCCCGCGAGCATGGCGCTTCGCATGCGCTCCATCAGGCGGACGAGGTAGCGAACGTTATGGATGGTGGCCAGCCGGTAGCCGAGCAGTTCGTCGTTGCGGAAGAGGTGGTGGAGGTAGGCGGCGCTGAACCGCTGGCACGTCGTGCAATCGCAGCCTTCGACTGCGGGCTCGGGATCGCGCGCGAAGCGAGCGTTACGAATGTTCAGGCGTCCGCCGTCGGAGAAGAGCGAGCCGTTGCGGCCGAGCCGCGTGGGCAGCACGCAGTCGAACATGTCGACGCCGCGGGCGACGCCGTTGACGAGGTCTTCGGGGCTCCCGACTCCCATCAGATAGCGCGGCCGGTCCATGGGAAGCCCGGCGGTCACGACCTCGGTCATCGCCCACATCGCCTCTTTCGATTCGCCCACGGAGAGCCCGCCGATGCTGTAGCCGGGTGCTTCAAGCGCGGCGAGTTCGCGCGCGTGCCAGCGCCTCAGCGATTCGTGGGCGCCGCCCTGCACAATAGCGAAGGTGGGAAGGTCGCCGGCTGCCGCGCAGCTGCGCCTATACCAGCGCAGGGTGCGTTCGGCGGCCTCGGTGGCGATTTTGAGGGGTGCGTCGCCGGGGACCACGTGGTCCAGCGGCATGGCGATGTCGACGCCGAGGGCGCGCTGGACGGCCATCGCGAGTTCGGGCGTGTAGTGGTGCTCGGAGCCGTCGATGTGGGAGCGGAAGCGCACGCCGCTTTCGTCCACCTTGCGCAGTGCCGCGAGGCTGAAGACCTGGAAGCCACCGCTGTCGGAGAGGATGGGGCCGGGCCACTGCATGAAGCGATGGACGCCGCCGAGTTCCTCGATCAGCTCGTGGCCAGGACGAAGGTAGAGGTGGTAGGCGTTGACGAGGAGGATGCCGGCGCCGGTCGTCACGACCTCTTCCGGGAGGAGCGTCTTGACGTTGGCGAGCGTGCCGACGGGCATGAATGCAGGCGTCGGGAACGAGCCGTGGCCGCTCGTGACCCGGCCGGCGCGCGGCGCGACGGGGCCGCCAGGGGCGCTCTCGAGTTCGAACGAGAAGGTCACGCGGGGCCGACGAGCCTGACGCCGACGGCCATCAGGCGGGCACGCTCGGGGCTCTGGGGGTTCGGGATGAGCTTCCGGGCAAGCGGGTCGATGACGAGGTCCATCTCCTCCATCTGCACGGCGCCGAGGAGGATGTCCTGGCCGTTCGGCATGGAGACGGCGTTACCGACCGTGTTGCGGCCCGCGTAACGCACTTCGATCGGGCCGACGAGGTCACATTCGAGCACGGAGCCGTCGGCGATGCCGACGACGCGGCGGCCGATGACGCCGAGACCCAGTTCCTGCCGAAGGGATTCCGGGATAACGAGGACGGTCGCGCCCGAGTCCGCAAGGACGGAGACGGTGCGGCGGCGGATCCTCTCCTCG
>JAYUAG010000214.1:0-4977 GCA_043741475.1 Thermoflexaceae bacterium
GTGTCGAGCGGCGGGACGCCGTTCATCGCCATGAACCGCGACATATCCTCGGTCAGACCTTTGGGGGCGAGGTACCGGCTCGTAATCACCTCGGCGTCCTTCTCGTGGACGAGGACCTCGCAACCGGCGAGCCGCTTGAGGCGGCCGGCCATACCGAAATGGTCAGGGTGGACGTGGGTGATGAAGAGTTGCTGGACCTCGCTGGGGTGCGACCCGTGCTCCTGCATGCCGGTTTCGAGGGCTTCGTAGGCGGCGTCCGTGTTCCAGCCGCAATCGACGAGCATGAGGTCGCTGCCGCTCTTGATCAGGTAGGGCATGACGTAGGGGAGGCCCTTGGTGACGCGCGGCTTTGCTTCAAGCTCGCTGCGCAGGGCCTTCGCCTGGTCGAAGGTGAACTGGGGAAACGGGGTAAGCAGCTGATAGACGCCATCGAGGACTTTCACGCCGCCGAATATAGCGGGACTTAGGACTAAGGACTAAGGACTGAGGACGATCGGGCCCCTGGCGACTGGCCGTTGGCCCCGGCCCGATAGCAGTCCGCAGTCCCAGTCCTCAGTCCACAGTCCCCAGTCCTCAGTCCTTGGGACTGGCGGGGCGGGAGGGCGGTGTGCTACTCTTACACGGTAACGGATGAACGGTGATAGCGAGCCTGAATCCTATCCACGACGGCGGCGGCGGCCGGAGGCGTGGGATGCGGCGCGGGTGGCGGATCTGCGGCGGCGGTTGGGGCTGAGCCAGGCCGCGTTTGCGGGCGAGCTGGGCGTGCGCCAGCAAACCGTGAGCGAGTGGGAGACGGGGCGGTATCAGCCGCGTGGGGCGAGCGCGAAAATCCTGGGGATGCTGGCGGAAAGCAGCGGGGGCTACGACGCTACGCCGCCGCCACAGCAGGGAGACACGCCATGAGCGCCGCCGTCGCCGCCATCACGGGCATGGACCGGGGCGAGGCAGAACTGGCGGCACGCTGGGCGGCGGCGCCTGCTGGGCCGCTGCGGTTGGAAGACGGGCGCGTGCTCCGGATCGTGTTCCCCGGGGTGGCCGGCGGCGGCGCGGGGCCGGATTTCCGCAACGCCATCCTGGACGCGGGCGGAGACCTCCTGTGGGGGGACGTCGAGATCCATTTGCGGGCGACTGGCTGGCGGCAACACGGGCACCACCGGGACGCGGCCTACGGCGCTGTCGCGCTGCACGTGGTGGGGAGAAACGATACGGGTGAAGCCTCCACGCTGCATGGCAGCGGGCGGGCGATAGCGATCCTGGTGCTGGCGGGCGGCGGTGAGGCGGGGTTTCCGCCACCCTTCACGCCTCCCTGCGTGCTGGCGGTGGCGAACGGGGCGAGGGTCGCGCCGGCGCTGGCACGGCTGGGAGAACGCAGATTGCGGATGAAGGCGGCGCGCATGGCGCCAATGGTGGTCGAGCACGGCGCGGGCGGGACGCTGGCGGCGGCGCTGCTGGAGTTCCTCGGGGGGCCGGCGAACCGGGCCGCATTCAGCACGATCGGCCGGCGGTTGCCGCTGGCAGCCTTGCTCGAGCGGGCGGACGGGGCGGCGGCGGGGACGGCCCGCGCGCTGGCGGTGACGGCGGAGTTGAAGGCGGTGGCCGCGCAACTCGTGATTCAGCGGGCGGGGCTGCGGCCCATGGCTTCACCCGTGCGGCGGCTCGAGGCGGCGGGGGCGTTGATCGCGCGCCTCTGGCCGGAGGGCGCAAGCGGAGACTGGCCGGCGATGCTCGGACCAGAGGCGGTCCCGCGGCTCCTGCGAGTGGCGGGCGTGGGTGAGGGACAGGCGGTCGAGCTGGCGATCAACGCCGTCCTGGCGGTAGCGCTGGCGGGCGGCGTGTGGGCGGAGGAGACGGTCATGGCGGTTTTCGGCGGGCTGCGCGCGCCCGGCACCTATGGCAAACTGCGGCCGCTCGAGCGTTGGCTGGGCAGCGGCGAGCGGCCCTTCAGCGGCGCGCGGGCACTGCAGGGCGGCCTCCTGCTGCACGCCGACTACTGCACGCGGGGGAAATGCGGGCGATGCCCGATTTCCCCGCCCCACCCCGCCGGCGCCGCCAGTTGCGAGTGATGAGTGATGGGTGATGAACCCTGCCACTCGCCAGAACTCGGAACTCGGAACTCGGAACTCGGAACTCGGAACTCGGAACTCGGAACTCGGAACTCGGAAAGACGTACACAGACTAAGCACTAAGGACTAGGGATCGCGCGGGAGGCTGGCAGCGGACACGGACTTTTCCGCGACGACACGGTCGACGCGGCGGCCGTCCATAGATTGGACGCGGAAGCGGTAGCCGGGCACGTCGACGCGGTCACCGACGCGGGGGATGCGGCCGAGGCGGGTCATGATGAAGCCGCCGACGGTGTCGTAGTCCTCACCCGCAAGCTCGGCGCCGGTGGCTTCTTCCACATCGGCGACGAGGGCGAGGCCGCTGAGGAGGAGGTTGCCCGTGGGCAGGGTGCGCACGGGGTCGGCGTTCTGGGCGCCGGCCGAGCCGAGCCACTTGCCCAGCAGCCGGTAGAGCACTTCGTCGGCCGTGAGGATGCCGGCGGTGCCGCCGTGTTCGTCGACGAGGAGGACGATATGGACCTGCCGTTCGCGCATGGAGGCGACCGCCTGTTCGACACTGACGGACTCGGGGATGGCGACGGCGGGACGGACGGAGGAGCGCCAGTCGTGGCGGCCCTCGCGCACGACGGCGACCAGATCCTTCGCATCAAGGATGCCGAGGACGTGATCGAGGTCATCTTCGTAGACGGGGTAGCGCGCGTGGCGGGTGCGGGAGATAGCGGTGACGACATCGTCCAGGCTGGCGGCCGCGTCGAGGGCGACGACCTCGGTGCGAGGGACCATGATCTGGCCGGCCTGGATCTCGCCGAATTCGAGGGCGCGGCGGGCGAGGAGCAGTTCGGAGCTGGAGAGGAGGCCGGCGCGGTGGCTGGCCGAGATCACGAGTTCGAGCTCTTCCGAGTCGAGGTTGGCTTCGTGTTCGCCGGCGCGGCGCAGTCCGAGCGGGCGGACCACGAGCTGGCCGGCGCTGTTCATCAACCAGATGAACGGGCGGAAAATGCGCGTGAAGAGCGCGATCGGGGCTGCGACCGTGAGGGCCGTGGCCTCGGGACGCTGCAGGGCAACCGTCTTGGGGGCGAGTTCGCCGAGGACGATATGGAGCACGGTGATGAAGGCGAAGGCGATGACGAAGGCGACGGCGTGGGTGGCCGCCTCGGCCCCAGCCGCCCCGGCAAGCCGCTCGATCGGCGGTTCGATCACGCGGCCGAGGGCAGGCTCACCCACCCAGCCGAGGGCGAGGCTCGACATGGTGATCCCCAGCTGGGTGGCGGCAATGTACTGGTCGAGTTCCTTGAGCGCGCCCAGAAGGACGCGGGCACGAGCGTGTCCCTGGGTGGCGAGCTGTTCCACACGCGTGCGGCGGACAGCGACGTAGGAGAACTCGGTGGCGACGAAAAGCCCGTTCGCCGCCACAAGGAGGACCACGGCGACAAGGCCGAGGACGATGAACCAGGTGTCCGACACTGCCTGCCCTCCGGGGCGCCCTGCGGTGGGAAGCGGGCGCGCGCCGCCCTCAAGCTAATGGAAGAGCGCTTTGTACGCCGGGCTGACGAAGAAGTCGGTGAGCACCGTGCGGGTGTGCGGGGGCAGGGAGAGGGCGGCGAGCTCGTCCTTGGCCACGTAACGCATCGCCTGGCCTTCGCCGAGGACGATCGCGTCTTCAGGGATGTCGGGGTCGCCGTAGTAGATGTGCTGGAGGTCGACGAGGGCGCCGGGCAGTTCGCTGGCGCGGTGGTAGCTGCGGTAGAGCTTGAGCTCTTCGAGGAGGTGGCCGGTTTCTTCTTCGAATTCGCGCAGGGCGGCGGCGTCCGGGCTTTCGGAGGGTTCGACGAGGCCGCCGGGGAGCGACCACTGGTCCGGGAAGCGTTCCGGCGGGAGGTCGGCGTCGCGCCGCTGCATGAGCACGCGTCCCCAGCGGTCGAGGGCGATGACGGCGGCGCCCTGCGTGAAGGGGGCGTGTTGTTGGACGTGGCCGCGATACATGTCGTGGGCAAGGAACGCGTCCAGCAGTTCGCGGGTGCGGGGGTTCATGGGGAGGGAGGCGATCGCCTCGGGCGCGAAGAAGCGGAAGGCGAGGCCTTCGTTCACCTCGATGCGGGCCTCGTCCACCTCGTCGTCGGCGAAAAAGACGTGGAGGTCGCTCGCCTCGCCGTGGCTCCCCCAACCGGGAAGCGCGGCGAAGGCGCGGAGGCGGGTGAGCTGGACACCGGTCTCTTCGAGGAACTCGCGGAGGGCGGTCTCGCGGGGCGTCTCGCCGGATTCGGCGTGGCCACCGGGGACGGCCCAGCGGCCGTAGCCCGCGGGCGGGACGTCGTCGTCGCGTTGCTGGAGGAGGATGCGGCCGGCTCTATCGACGAGGAGGACGGCGGCGCCAAAGTGGGGAGGGGGTTCCACCCGGCTTACGGTAGCGGGTGTTGGGCGATGTGGGCCAGCGGCGCAAGGAGCGAAGCGTCCGCCTGCTCAGGCACGCGGTTCGCGGCAAACGGTTCTCGGGGACTACTTCGCGTTGAGGATGGCGCGCAGCCCGCGGAAGAACAGCCAGGCGGCCGCGCCACCCGCCAGCAGCAAGGGCCAGAGCCCGGACCAATCGATGATGCGGACGAAGCGGGCATCGCCGTGGCGTAGCTCAATATAGCCCGCGGGACTCGCCGAGCGACGCCACCGCCGCCGCCGCCTCCACCTTCACCGGCCTTGCCGTCCTCTTCGACGCCAGAGCCGCGGCCGCCACCGGCGCCCCAGCGCACGCGCGCGACCGGGATGACGGTGACGCCCTCTCGTTCGACGGGCTGGCCGAAGACGGCTTCCGCGCTGGGCGACACCGCCGATGCGCTCGATGAGGCGCTCGGCCATGCCCTGGCCAGGAATGCGGACGGCCTCCTGCGCGTCCCTCATCGCGTCTTCGAGACTGGACGTG
>JAYUAG010000215.1:0-4974 GCA_043741475.1 Thermoflexaceae bacterium
CGCGCCCGAGATCGACCACCAGCCCGAGGGCGATGCCATGGCGGCAACGCCAGGGCCGTCCATCGCCGAAGAGGTCGCTGCTCAACCGGCGAATCCGGGCGCCGTTGCTCAGCCGTCGGCGGAATCGGTGCTTCCACTGGAGGGCCCGCTCGAGCCCCTCCGGTTGTTGCGGCGCAGCAGCCGCGACGTGGACGCGCCCACTCCCGGCGGCGCCTGGTCGCGCGTTTTCGGCGATAGCCAGACGTTCGGAGCAGATGTCTGGGAGGCTGCGGTGGGCTCCAGCCAGGGCGCCTGGCCGGAGGTGGAGACCGTCGATGAACCTGACCAGGATGAGCCCGACCAGGACGGAGAACCGGCGGCCTCCGACGTGGCGGCCGGCGCAGAGGCGGACGATTTCACTGAACCCTTAGTGGACGTGGAAGTGGAGGAAGCGGCCCTGGAGCCGATCCCGTTCCCGCGGACGTTCGTGGAGGAGGAGGCGGCGACGTGGGACGCGGCAGCCGTCGCCTCCCAGCCCTCCGGTACGCTGACGCTCAAGACGACAATGCGCATGACCGAGTCGCGCAAGGTGCGGGACCAGCTGACGCGCGAGTGGAAGGGTGCGGTCGCGGCGCCCGGGGACGAGGACATTTTCGTGCGGGCGATCGCGCGCGCGGCCCAGGAGCACGTCCGCCTGGCGTCCCTGGGAGACGCAGCGGGAGTCGTCTTCATTGACGATGCCGGGGGAAAGCTGGCGGTCCTGGGCAACGCCGCCCGCGGCTCGTTCCGCGACCAGGTGGCGGCCCTCGCTCGTGCCCGCGACGAATCAGACGCCCAACAGTGCGCATTTACGGTGGTTTCGCTCGCGCCGTTCGATATCCACGAAGGCACGCCGTTCCTGCCGGAGGGGCACGCCTTCGCACTCGCGGCGGGAGCGCCCCAACAGGTGCGGCACGGCGAGGAAGTGATCCCGACACTCGTCATGGCGGCGACGCTCGCCTACAACCCGGACTTCCTCTCGATGAGCGAGGCTTGCCGCCTGCTGGCCCGCTTCCGCGAACTGATCGAGGCGCCATACGCGCTCCTCGCCGAATGAACGTCTACGCAAACCGAGCAGCGGCGCAATGGGAGAGAATGGGATGACTGAAGATATGCCTGATGAAGCGAAGGGTGTCGACCGCGCGGTGCGGGTCTACCAGCTAGGCACGACCACCTACAGGGACGTGCTGACGTTGCAGCAACAACTGCAGGCCCAGCGGCGCGCGGGCGGCGGTGAAGACGCGCTGTTGCTCACCGAACATCGCCCCGTGTTGACGCTCGGGCGGAGCCACCCGGAACCGAACCTCCGGGTGGATCTGAAGGTGGTCACCGACCAGGGCCTCGAGATAGTGCAGACCGAACGAGGCGGCGACATCACCTATCACGGCCCCGGCCAGTTGGTCGCCTATGGGATCATCGACCTGAAGGGGTGGGGCTGCGATGTCCTCGACTATGTGAACGGCCTGGAAGAGGCAGTGATCGGCGTGCTCGCGGACTGGGGCCTGCGGGGCGACCGGTTGCCCCAGGCGCGTGGCGTGTGGGTGGGCGGACGAAAGATCGCGTCTCTCGGACTGAACGTGCGCCGCTGGGTGACCATGCACGGCGTGGCGTTCAACGTGGCGCCGGAGATGGGGCCGTTCGCGCTCATCAACCCTTGCGGCATGACGGGCGTGGAGATGACGAGCCTGAGCACGGAGATGGGCAAGCCCGTCGGGATGGCCCAGGTGGCGGAGTCTTTCGTATTCCACTTTGGCCGCGTGTTCTCCTGTCGGGCAGAGGCGGTCGACCTCGAAGAACGGCGCCGGGCGGCGCTCGGCTAGCGAAGGTCCGCCGGAGGTTCCTCCCGGCGCTGTGGGTGAAGGGGAGTTGCTGCGCCCGGCCCGGCTGCCTGCCCGTAGTGCGAGCGAATCACCTCGCGTAGCCGCTGGCTCAGGTCACGGGCCACCGTTGGCGCGTGATGGCCGGCGCGCGTGTAGGCCATGCCCTCGCGGTTGAGGGCGAGTTCGCCGCGCCGGTGCCGGTCGAGAAGCTCGCCGAGGGCCGCGCCAACCGCGTCAAAGCCGGCCGCGTGGATGGTCTCGGGCATGTCGTGGGTAAAGATCACGTGGCGGCCGCGGGAGAGCGCCTCAAGGACGGTAAAGGGCGTGCCGTCGTGGCTGGTGAGTCGCACGTAGACGGAGACCGAGTCGAACAGGGCGGCGAGGCCCGGGACCCAGCCGGGCGCTGCCAGGTTCGGAGGCAGGGGCTCCGGCAGGCTCTCCGCAGGCGAGGGGACCAGCACGAACTCCACATCGGGGAAGGCCGGGGGGAGGCGAAGCAGCGTGTCCATGTCGAACACCTCGCGGTCGAAGGCGTCCACAGGCAGGTAGAGGAGTACGCGGAAGCGCTCGGGGAGCGGTGCGGGCTCGGCCGTGACCAGCCCTTCCACGGGGAGGGGAACGTAGGTGGAAGCCATCCCCATGGCGGCCAGCTCGTCGACGAGCCAGGGCGCGTCGCACCAGTGGATTGGCCGGCGGACGACGCGCGAGGAGAGCCTGGTGGCGGCTGCTTCCTCGTTGGCGATGAGCGCGTCCGTGCCGACCCAGTGGATAACGACCGGGCGGCGAAAGACGGTGAGAAGCCGGTCCAGCGGCGAGCCTCTTTCGGCGCGGCTGCTGACGAGGTAGAGAAGATCGGTCAGGGTGAGGGCAGCGGCAACGTGCGCCCAGCGACGCGGGTCGCGGCCCGGGTGGGGAATGAATTGCGCCTCCCAGCCACGAGTGGCGAGGGTGGCCGCGAGGCTTGCCCCGAAGTAGGGCAGCCCGAGGATCGTGATTCGCGGGCGCCGTGGTTTTCGCGCAGTAGGGCGTGTCAGCACGCCTCGCCCTCGAAGGAGATGGCGCGGGCCGCGGTGGAGCGCTGACGGCGGGGTATCGTCGGTGAGTTTTGTCATCGCAGTGCGAACGGAGCGTAAAACGTGTGTAAACACTTTAGCTGCGAGGCTTTGGGGGCGATAGTTCGCCTTGCGTGCACAAAAGCCGCCACCTAACCTCAACCGTAGGGGCATGGTGATGTCCCGGAACGGTGATGATGATGAAGCGAAGATACCTCTTTGGGACAGCGTTCTCGGCGATCGCGCTGTTAGCGGTGCCGGCAACGGCGCTCGCCCAACTGCCTCCGAGCCCGCCCGTGATGTTTGTCTATGGCAAGGCGACCGGCGCCTCGATCGGCCAGGGGGTGGTCGCCGTGGTGAGTGACGGGACGCGTTCTGCCACCTGTGGGGCGAGCACGGTGGTCGCCGATGGGAACAGTAACCCGGCCTTCGCGATCGATATCCTCGCGGACTCGCAGGTGCCGGGCTGTGGCTTCAGCGGCAGGACGGTGCGCTTCTACTTCACGCCCACGGGCGTGACGAACGGGCGACTCGCCAACGAGACGGTGACGATACCGAGCACGTTCCAGGTGAAGAGCCAGGATCTCACTCTCGGGTCGCCCCTCACGGAGCGGCGGTTCGGCGTCCAGGTTGCATCTGACAAGACGAACTAACACGGGCTATCGCGCCCTCACCCCGGGCCCCTCTCCCGCTGGCGCAGGAGAGGGGAGACGCCGCTCGGCTGCCGAGGGTGGCTCGGGAACCGGGCAAAGGCCGGCCGCTGCCCGGACCGTTGGAGCGCTCGGCGTCGCCTGCGCGGTCGCCGCACTCGCAGTCCTGGCCCAGGCGGACGCGCAGACGCCGCCGCAGCCGGACTTCTTCTGGCCCTATGGGGTGATACAGGCGGGTGGCGCGAACGTCGACCCTGTGGCTCAGCCGCTGATCGCGTTCGTACGCGGGACGAGTTGCGGCGCCGCGACGACGAAGCTCGCGCTTGCAGGGGCCGACGTACCCGCCGGCGATGTGGGAAAGACCGTCTTCGTCGTGGACGTTCTGGCCGATGGCAACGGCGCCGGACAGAGACCCGGCTGCGGCCGGATCGGCGACCCGGTGACCCTCTGGCTCCCCCTCATCGGGCGAATGGGGACACAGCAACCGGCGTTCAAACAGGGCGAAATGCGGGTCGACGTGGACGTAGCGGTCGCGCTCTCGCAGCGGCGCTGGCTGCCAATCGTTTCGAGCGACGGGCCACAGCGGTAGACCCCTCACCCCGGCCCCTCTCCCACTTCGTGGGCGAGGGGAGACGCGCGTGGTTGGTCTGCCACCCCAGATTAAGCTGGCAAATCCCCAGGACGCCGGGCCCCGCCGGCCCCTGCCCGCGGCGCGCGCGCGGCCGCACAGCGCGCGGGGAGATCCAGCGGCCGGAGAAATGTCGCGGTGTCGCTGCGGTTGTGCGGGTCCATGGTGAGGAGGAGGAGGAGGTCGTCCGCGGTGTCAAGATCAAGGCTGAGGGCGGGGCTGCGGTGGACGGTCACGCTCATTGTGGCGACCTCGGCGGAGGCAGCGTGCTTGGCGAAGCTGCCACTTCCGTAAGCGAGCGCAAATCGCCCCGGTGGCCGCAGGAGCATGGCGTTCGTACCGCCATCGCGGCTCTTCACCAACGTCACCGAGTCAGCGGGCGGGGCCGCGGCTACCAGTTCGCGGAGTGCGCCGCCGCTTGTAAGCGGCAGATCTGCGTGGAGGATGAGGACTTCCCGGCGATCGTCGACCGCGGACGTGAGCTGGGCGTTCAGCCCGGTGAGATCAGTGCGCTCGGGAAGTAGCGTTGCGGATCGGGCGAACCGCCTGGCCACGTCTTCGTCGGCGGTCAGCAGGAGCGGCTCCAGGCCAGCTTCGGCGATGGCGCGCAGGACCGTGTCGAGGGTGATGAGCGCCAGCGTTCGGCGCTCGTCCGCGGAGAGGACCTCGGCGAGGCGGCCCTTGGCGCGGTCGAGCCTGTTGACGGGGACGAGCACCGGGAGCGGCACGGTCAGGCCTGTGCCGCGGCGAGCACCGCTGCGGCGAGAGCAGCCTTGCGCTCGTCGTTGCGCATGATCGTGTCGGTG
>JAYUAG010000216.1:0-2036 GCA_043741475.1 Thermoflexaceae bacterium
GCGGCGGCGGACGATTCCTGGGCGAAATCGCTCGCCTTCTTCCGGAAACATCTCTAGCGACGGATCGTGAAGGAGCAGAAATGCTGGATCTGACCGGAAAGGTCGCGTTCGTTACTGGCGCGGGAAGCGGCATCGGCAAGGGCATCGCGCTCGCGTTCGCGCGACAGGGAGCGGATCTCGCCCTCAACGATGTCGTCGCGGGCCGCGCCGAAGAGACCGCCGCGGAAGCGCAAGCCCTCGGCCGCCGCACCGTGACCGCTGTGCTCGACGTGCGCGACAAGGAGGCGACGGAGCGAGTGCTCGCCGAGGCGGTGGCAGCGCTCGCGCGGCTCGACATCGTCGTCGCGAATGCGGGCATCGCACGAGGCGGCTCCATCCTCACGATGAGCGAGGACGACTACGACACCCAGATGGACGTGAACGCGAAGGGCGTGTTCATCACGGTCCAGGCGGGAGCGCGCGAACTGGTGCGCGAGGGCCATGGCGGGCGGATCATCGTGATCTCATCGGTCGCGGCCGAACGGCCGAACGCTGGCGCCTGGGCCTACTGCGCGAGCAAGGCGGCGGTGCGAATGATGACGCGCTGCTGGGCGCAGGACCTTTCCCCGTTCCGCATCACCGTGAACAGCATCGGGCCAGGGTTCATCGACACACCCCTGGGCGCGCCCGCCGTCGGCGAAGGCGACATCCGGGCGCTGAACGAGCGTTACATCCCGATGGGGCGCATCGGCATGCCCGCCGACATCGGCGCACTCGCCGTGTGGCTCGCGAGCGACGAGGCGGAGTACATCACCAGCACCTACAACGTCATGGACGGCGGCCTCGTCGATGCGGGCGCCTGGGGCATGCAAACCGGCGAGCCGAGCATGCGCGACGCACTCCTGGAGATGACGCGCACGATGAGCGGCGGCCAGATCCTGGACACCATCGACACCATGACCGCGCAAGCCCTGGGCGACTTCGCGCGGCTCCGGGCCGAACGCGGGCTGCAGTAGGAGGCGAGATGCGCGTTACGGATCGGCAATTGGACGATGTCCGCGAACACGGCTTCACGGTGGTGCAAGGGTTCATCAGCGGAGCTGAACTCGCCGAGGCCCAGGACGCCCTCTGGCTCCACTACCCGAAGCCGGAGGCGTACTTCGCCGACCCGGAGAAGTACGCCTGGCTGACGCGTAGCCAGTTCGCCGGGCTCAGCCTCTTCCCCTACAAGTCGTGGGCGCTGAACCGGCTGGCGTTCCACACAGACCTCGTGGACGCGGCCCAGCGGCTGCTGGGGACGGCTGAACTCGATCTCTACAAAGGCGAACTCTGGGGCAAGTATTCCGGCGCTGTCGACTACGACCAGTCCCATCACTACGACTACGGGAACCACTCGCTCGTGGCGCCGCGGCGCGATGGCGCGTTCCGGCAGATGACGACCTTTCTGCTGCTCTCCGATGTCACAGAGCTGGATGGGCCGACGAAAGTGCTGCCGAAGGAACTGACGCGCGACATTCCCTTCGTCCCGCGAGCGCTGCCCATGGGCGAGATGTTCGACCGCGAGGTGGCGGCTACGGGCCCAGCGGGGACGCTCCTCATCTATAGCACGGACATCCTGCACCGGGGCAGCAACTTCAAAGCCGAACGCCGTTCACGTTTCGCCCTGCTTTCCGACTACAAGGCCCGCGGGCCTGCGTGGGCGGGAAAGATGTCGTGGCCAGGGCGCGCCCAGGAGCCGGGAATGACGGAGACGATCGTGCGCATGACCGTGCGCGAGCGTGACCTTCTCGGTTTTCCACCGCCAGGGAGCGACTACTGGTGCGACCAAACACTGGCAGATGTGGCGGCTCGCTACCCTGGCATGGATATGGAGCCTTACAGGCCCGCGCCTGTGAGCACTCGAATCTGAGGTTCATGGAGGACTGCAGTGGGAAGGCTTGATGGGAAGGTGGCGATCGTGACCGGCGGCGTCTCGGGCATCGGCAAGCGCACCGCCGAGGTCTTCGTCGCCGAGGGCGCCCGCGTCTACATCGGCGATGTGAACGGCGACGGCATCG
>JAYUAG010000217.1:0-11462 GCA_043741475.1 Thermoflexaceae bacterium
CACCACTTCCGCCGGCTTCGCCCACTGGCTAGGCGAAGGTCGTCTCCAACTTCGCGGTCATGTCGAAGTATTCCTGAAAGGTCTGGTTGAAGCGGTAGAACGCATCGCGGCGGTGGTAGTCCTTGCCCTTCGCCAGCTCAGCGTCGCCTCGCAGGTCGAGGGAGTTGAGGGTGAAGTCGTGGGTGGCGCGGCCGTTGGTCTTGATGTCTTCGAGCATAGCGCGCCATGCATCAGGGTCCTGGACGAGGGTGAAGTCGAGTTCCTCCGCGCGTTTCCGGTCGATTTCACGGACGCGCGCCACTTCGAACGCTTCGAAGTCGAGTTCGAAGAGCTTCTCGCCCACCTGGATGCCCACTTCGGCGTCGCAGGTGCCGAGGCGTTTGAAGCTGTCGGACTTGTTCAGGAGGTCGGCGGCGGACTGGAACCACTGGACGGAGGGGAACTGGGGCATCGAGGAACCTCGGTGGAGATTGGTTTGTGGCGGCGATTGTAGCGTGAGACTCGCCAAGCGGCAGCAGGGCGACTCGAGTCTGGAGTGAGCCGCCGCGGGACGGGGCCCTCCCTGGCGGTCGGGCTAAGGACGAGTGCCGGCTCGCGCCGCGTTTGCGCGGCCTTCCGAGGCGTCAGTTCACGACCGGGGGCCTCCCTGGCGGTCGGCCTAAGGACGAGTGCCGGCTCGCGCTGCGTTTGCGCGGCCTTCCGAGGCGTCACTTCACAAGCGGCGTGTCGTCGCGGTTCGCCCAGTCGCGCATCGAGCCGTCGTAAACGCGGACGTCCCGGTAGCCGAGCAGTTCGAGCACGAAGGCCGCATGGGCGGCGCGGATGCCGCCCTGGCAATAAGTGATTGTGGGGCGTTCGCGGGAGATGCCCGCCTCGTCGAGGAGCCGCTGGCACTCCTCCGCGGGCAGGAACTTCCGTGAATCATCGCGGCTGACGAAGCGCAGCCATTCGAGGTGGCGGGCGTTGGGCACACGGCCGGCGCGGCGGTTGCCGCGGTCGTTCGTGCCATCCCATTCGCCGTCTGTGCGAGCGTCCATGACGTTGCAGCCGGGGTCGGTGTGCTGCGCGATGAGATACTCGGCGCTGGCGTAGAGCTCGGGCCGAGGCCGCACGGTGAAGGTAGCGGCCGGAGGCTTGACGGCGTGGAAGCTCACGGGACGATTCTCCGTGAGCCAGCGGTGCCAGCCGCCGTTCAGCACCTTCGCCTTGTCGTGGCCGTAGTATTTGAGCACCCACCACAGCCGGGAAGCGACGAGGGCGTTGTTGTCGTCGTACGTAACGACCGTCGTTTCCGGGCCGACGCCGAGCTGGCCCATTAGCTTTTCGAAGGCGGTAGGCGGCGTGACGAACGTGCCATGATCAGTGCCTTCGGGGTCGTCTTCTTTGAGGTAGAAGTGCACGGGCAACTGGACGGCGCCGGGGATGTGGGCGCGCCGGTACGCTTCGAGGGTGGCGCAATCGACGATGCGGACGTTGGCGTCGTCCAGGTGTTGGGCGAGCCAATCGGGCTCAGCGAGCAGTCCGGGGTTTGCGTAGGGCATGGCGTCCTCCGTGGAAGTAGGACTCGAAGGCTACTCGCCGGCACGGCGGGGACGCAAAGTATCGCTGCGGCTAGCGGAGGTCAGCGACTCACCGTCCGGACAACAATCAGGCGTGTAGATGGCCGGCGACCGGGATACCGTCGGGGAACTGGCAGCAGGCGAGGGCGTCGTGGAGGGCGCGGGTCTCCGGCTGAAGGGTGACATGCTCGATCGCGTAGCGTTCACGCAGAAGCTGTGAGATGGCCGTGAGCGGCCGCTCACAGCCATCCATCGCCGCCACCTCCACGTGGGCGCTGAGCGCCACGAAGCTCGGCGCGAGGGCCCAGACGTGCACGTCGTGAAGCGCGATGACGCCGGCAACCGCCTCGCTTTCGCGGACGAGCGCGGCAACATCCAGCCCCTGCGGCGTGCTCTCGAAGAGGATCGAGAGTGCCGTTCGGAGCAACCCAAGGGCGCGCGGGACAACCAGCGCCGCGATGCAAAGGCTGACAACGATGTCTACCGCAGTCCAGCCCGTGACCAAAATGACGAGCGCCGTTGCTATCACGCCGACCGAACCGAGCGCATCGGCGGCGACTTCGAGTCGCGCCGCCCTGGCGTTGAGGTTGCGCCCCGCGTGGGGGTGAAGCAGTCGTATCACGAACAGGTTGATAGCGAGCCCCGCGGCGCCGGCGGCGAGGACGGGGAGGCCATCGATTTCGGTGTCCTGGCCGATGCGACCTACTGCTTCAAACATGATGAACGCAGCAATACCGAGCATCAGGGTCACGTGGACAGGGATCGCAAGGACCTCGGCGCGCACGTAGCCGTAACTTCGGCGGGCATCCGAAGGGCGGCGCGAGATCATCGCCGCGGCAAGCGCCAGTCCCAGGCCGGCGGTGTCGACGAGCATGTGGCCGGCGTCGGCGAAGAGCGCGAGCGACCCGCTGATTCGCCCAAGGACTGCCTCGCCAGCAGCAAACGCGAGGGTCAGACCGAGAGCAACAGCCAGGGCTCGTTGCGGCGCGCCGTGCTCGTGATGTGCTTTGTCGGCCATCGTCCTCGCCAGTCACATCTGCCCGCTCGCCGATCATCGTATCGTAGCGTACGGGCTCGCGGGTGGCGCCCGGCTCGATGCTGACCGCTACCGCTATGAGCCCTACGATACCGCCCATGCCTGAACCGCTGACTTTCAACCCACCCCGCCGCATCCTCATGGGCCCCGGCCCGAGCGGCGCCAATCCCCGCGTCGTGCGCGCCATGGGCGCGCCGCTGCTCGGCCACCTGGACCCGGAGTTCATCAAGATCATGGACTCCTGCCGCACGATGTTGCGTCGCGTGATGTGCACGGAGAACGCTGTAACGCTGGCAACGCCGGGGACGGGCACGAGTGGCATGGAAGCGGCGGTCATGAACCTCGTGGAGCCGGGCGACCGGGTGGTTTGCGGCATTTGCGGCTACTTTGGCGAACGCATCGCCCAGATGGCTGAGCGCGCGGGCGGCGTGGTGACGCGCGTGAACGCCCCCTGGGGATCGCCCGTCGACCCCGGCGCGGTGGAAACGGTGGTCCGCGCTGCCGGCAACGTCAAGCTCGTGAGCGTCGTCCACGCGGAGACCTCGACGGGTGTGCAGACGCCGATCCCGCCGTTCGCGAAGATCGCCCACGACGCGGGGGCGTTGCTGCTCGTGGACTGCGTCACGTCGCTCGGGGGCGTGCCCGTCAAGCTCGATGAATGGGGCGCGGACGCGGCCTATTCAGGCACGCAGAAGTGCCTTTCGGCGCCACCCGGCGTGTCACCGATCTCCCTCGGGCCGCGCGCGTGGGATGCGGTGCGCGCGCGCGAAGTGCCCAGCAACAGTTGGTATCTCGACATGCAGCTGCTCGAAGCCTATTGGGATGAACGCCGAAACTATCACCACACGGCGCCGATCTCGATGATTTACGCCCTCCATGAAGCGTTGGCGCTCGTGCTCGATGAAGGGCTGGAGGCGCGCTGGGCGAGGCACGAGCGCAACGGCCGCGCCCTCCAGACCGGGCTCGAAGCCATGGGCCTGGCCCTCCACGCGGACGAGGAATATCGGCTCCCGGTGCTCACCACGGTCCGCATTCCCGAGGGTGTGAACGACGCCGAGGTGCGGGGTGCGCTGCTCAAGCGCCACAACATCGAAATCGGCGGCGGCCTCGGCGACCTCCGCGGCAAAGTCTGGCGCGTCGGGCTGATGGGCGAGTCATCGAGCCCCGGCAACGTCCTCCTCTTCCTTTCGTCGCTCGGCAAAATCACGCGCGAACAGGGATTCAAGGCGGACATCCGGGGCGGACTCTCGGCCGCAGCGGCGCGGCTCGAAGCCTGAGGAGGAAGGATCGGCGATGGAGAAGGTGCAACTCGGCCGCTCGGGCATCCAGGTATCGCGGCTCTGTCTTGGGACGATGCAGTTCGGCTGGACCGCGACAGAAGCCGAGTCGTTCGCTGTCCTCGATGCCTATGTCGAAGCCGGTGGCAACTTCCTCGATAGCGCGGACATCTACTCGCGCTGGGCGAAGGGCCACCGCGGCGGCGAAAGCGAAGAGATTATCGGCCGTTGGCTGAAGGCGCGCGGCAACCGCGGCCAGATGGTGATCGCGACCAAGGTGCGCGGCCCCATGTGGCCGGGACCGTCCGGCCAGGGCCTCGGTCGCGAACACATCGTCAAATCGTGCGAATACAGCTTGAAGCGGCTCCAGATTGAGACGATCGACCTCTACCAGTTCCACTGGTTCGACGAGGACGTGCCGATCGAGGAGAGCCTGCGGGCGATCGAAGAGCTGATGAAGTCCGGCAAAGCCAGGGCTCTCGGCTGTTCGAACTACCCGCCAGAGAAGCTGACCGCCGCACTCGACGCGGCCGCGGTCCACGGGTTACCGAGATTCGAATCGCTGCAGCCCCACTACAACCTCGTGCACCGGCGCGAGTATGAGGACGGCTTGCAGGCGATCTGCGTGCAGCACGAGATTTCCGTTATCCCCTACAGCCCGCTCGCCAAGGGATTTCTCACGGGCAAATACGTGCAGGGCGGCCCGAAGGTGGCGAGCGCCCGCAGCAGCGGGGTGAAGGACTATTTCACCCCGAGCGCCTGGGCCGTGCTCGACGCCGTTCGTGAAGTCGCGGCCAGGTATGAGGCCACGCCCTCGGCGGTGGCACTGGCCTGGCAGCTCGCCCAACCCGGGATCACGGCGCCGATCGCGGGCGCGAACTCGGCTGCGCAGCTCGCGGACCAGCTCCCCGCACTCAGCCTGCGTCTGAGGGCCGCGGACGTCGAGCGCCTCTCCGCCGCGGGCTAGCGGTCACCGGAGGGGGCGGAGGCTCATCCGGGGCGGCCGCTGGCTCGGAGGGTTGCAGCGGCGGCTCGTCGGGCGCAAGGATCTCGTCGGACTGGTCTTTTGCCGCGAAGACGTTGGCGGGGTCACGGCGGTCAAGGTAGAAATCGAGAAACACCTTCGCCGCCGCGGTCGCCGGCAGGGCGAGGAGGATGCCCGGGATGCCGAGCAGCTCGGCCCCCGCGAGCACCGCGAGGAGCACCACCAACGACGGCAGGCCCAGCTGTGACCCATAGACACGCGGCACAAGGAAACGGTCTTCGAACTGCTGGTAGACGAGCAGTGCCACGAGGACGACCACCGCCTGCGTTGGCGACTCGCTGAATGCGGCGAAGGTTGCGGGGACGATGGCGATGAACGCGCCGATCAGGGGGATGATGTCTGCGAAGGCGGCGAGCACGCCGAAGGCGATCGCGTTCGGGACACCAGCCGCCGCCAGCACGATGGTGGTGAACGTGCCGATGATGAGCGAGGTGATGAGCTGGCCCCGAATGTACCCCCCGACCACGCGCGTGAGCCCGCGGAGGATCTCGTCGGCCTCGGGCTCGCGGTTGTTGGGGACGAACCGGTAGAGATACCGCTTCATGTTCGGTGCGTCGACGAGGAGGTACGCCGTGAGGACAAGGATCGTGACGCCGGAGAGAATCCCCTGGAGGACGCGTTGACCGTAGTCGACCGCCACCCGGCCGGAGATAAGCCCGGTCCAATCGATGTCTTCGACGCGGTCGGAAAGCTCGACATTGATGTTGAAGTTGGCGAGGAAGTCTTCGAGGTCCTGCGCATCGCCGGGGAGATCGTCGCGGATGCGTTTGAACTCGCTCACCATGCCCGGGACGACGATGGCAAAGAGCCCACCAACGATGGCGAGCACCATCAGGATGACCAGCAGGACGGCCGGCGTGCGCCGGACTTTCCAACGCACGAAGAGATCTACGTAGGGCAAGAGCGCCGCCATGAAGATGATGGCAACGATGACCAGCAGCACGACGGACCAGAGTTGCAGGACCAGCCAGAGGGAGACGGCCACAAGGCCGAGGACGACGAGCCCGCGCAACGATAGGTCCAGCTTGAGCACCGGCCACTCCTTGCGTCCCGCAATGCGTATCATGCCCTCTGGCGGGGTTTGCCCCAAGCGCCCCGCTGGAGTGCACGGTGATTACTTCGATGGCAGCCTTCCTCAACTACTTCGACGCGGTGAACCGGCGTGCGATGCGCGACATCGGAGCGCTCCCGGCCGAGGCCGATGGCTGGACGCCGGCCACCGGTGACGGTGAGAACGCCTGGAGCATCAACAAACTCGTGGGACATATGTGCGGGTCGCGGCTCTACCTCGGAAGCGCGTATCGCGGAGAAGGCTGGGTGAGCCCGCCACCGCCGGATGTGAGCTCACGAGCGCGCTGGTTGCCCGCGCTGGCGGAGAGCGCGGCGCGTTTCCGAGACCGCCTGGAGGACACACCGGAGGCGTGGCTCGAGCGAAAAGTGGAGATGATCGACACAGACGGCGCCCTGGCGGGCTGGCGCATCTTGATGATGATGGCAGAGCACGACATCCACCACCGCAGCCAGATCGATACTTACGCCGGCCTGAACGGCTGGGACGTGCCCCAGATCTACAACCGCAGCGCCGAGCACATCGGCACGTTGCAGGTCGCGCAACGGGCGAAGTATGGCCACAAAGAAGGAAGCCACCAGCTCTGAAGGCGAGGCGCGATAGCCGGGGCGGATGCGCGCTCGGGTTGCGGATGGGCGCGTGATCGCGTCGAATGCGCTACATGGCGGTGATCACGGGCGCGGGCCGGGTTCTTCGCGAGGCGCTCTTCCCCGAGCGCTGCGTGGCCTGTGGCCGTTTCCGGGCGGGATTGTTCTGCGAACGCTGCCGCTCCCAGCTGACGCCGGCGACGGGCGAAGGACGCTGCCGGAACTGCGCGGCGCCCTGGCCCGGCGGCGACAACTGCCCGGCGTGCTTCGGCTGGGATCAGCTCGATGGTGGCCGCGCGGCCTTCTCAATGGAGGGCGCGGCGCGCGATGTGGTGCACGCACTCAAGTACGACCGGGTGAAGGCCGTCGCCCCGGCGATGGCGGAGGCCATGAGGACGCTGCTGACCGGCGTGGAGGGCGCGCGTGCATTCGCCATCCCGCTGCACCGTTCCCGGCTCCACAGCCGGGGCTTCAACCAATCACAGCTCCTCCTCGACCTGCTCCGCTGGGAACGTGCGCCAGGCACGCTGAAGCGGATCCGGAAGACCGATACCCAGGTCGGGCTTGCCCTGCACGAGCGCCGTGCGAACGTCGCAGGAGCGTTCCGCTACGACGGCCCGTCGCTCGATGGCCAACGGATCGTGCTGGTGGACGATGTGATCACCACCGGCGCCACGGCGAACGAATGCGCGCGCGTGCTGCGTGAGGCGGGCGTGAGAGAGGTTCTGGTGATTGCGTTCGCGCGTGCGACCCCGCCGGCCCGGGTGTCCGTCGAAGACGCAGAACCGATCCTTGCCGACGGTTAATCGTTCTTTTCCTTGTTGCCCCTACAATGAGGCCAATCCGCTGAGGAGCACCCATGACCTCGGCAACCCACACGCTCTCGTCATCGGCGGCGGCCGCCGCGCAGACGCTCGCGCGCGTCCGCGAAGAAGTGCATCGCACGATCATCGGGCAGGACCGGCTGATCGATCGGTTGTTGATCGGCTTCCTCTGCCAGGGCCACGTGCTGGTCGAGGGCGTGCCCGGGCTGGCGAAGACACTCGCGGTCTCCACCCTCGCCAGGGCGTTGGGCCTGAAGTGGGTCCGCATCCAGTTCACGCCCGATTTGCTGCCCGCGGACCTGATCGGCACCGAGGTCTTTAGCCCGGCGGACGGCCAGTTTAGCGTGCGAAAGGGGCCGGTGTTCGCGAATATCGTGCTCGCGGACGAGGTTAACCGCGCCCCGGCGAAGGTGCAGTCCGCACTGCTCGAGGCGATGCAGGAGCGCCAGGTGAGCATCGGCGGTGTGACCTTCCCGCTGGATCAGCCGTTCCTCGTCATGGCCACCCAGAACCCGATCGAGCAGGAAGGCACCTATCCGCTGCCGGAAGCACAGCTGGACCGCTTCCTGCTGAAGGTGAAAGTGGACTACCCGAGCCGCCAGGACGAACGGCGGATCCTCGATATGGGGCTGAACGGAGGCGTGCCCGCCGGGCGGGCGGTCGCTTCGACAGAAGACCTGGAGGTGGCGATTGGCGCCGTCCATGAGGTGGTGTTCGACGACGGGCTGAAGGAGTACATCGTCCAGCTTGTGCACGCCACACGACGGCCGGGGGCGTACCGCATGCCCGAGCTGCAATCGTTGATCGCCTTCGGGGCATCGCCGCGGGCGAGCATCTCGTTCGCCCAGGCGGCGCGGGCACACGCCTTCCTCGACGGGCGCGGCTACATGACGCCGGACGATGTGAAGGCGGTGGCCCACGACGTGCTGCGGCACCGCATCGTCACTACCTACGAAGCCGAGGCCGAGGAACTCTCCAGCGACGACCTCATCGACCGAGTTCTTGAAGGCGTTGATGTGCCGTGACGAAGCGTGCCCTCACCCCCCAGCCCCCTCTCCCGACCCTGCGGGCGAGGGGGAGCCAAACTCCCTTCCAACCGGTTAGGGAGCTTCACTCTCGGAACCCGGTAGCGTGGCTGCGCCGGAGGGATTGAATGTTCTGGCGTCGCCGCGGCCGGCCTGACTCCGCCTCGCGCGAAAGCGCGCCAGGGGGCATCCCACACGAACTCCTTGAGCGCGTACGCGCGATCGAGATCAAGGCGCGCAGGCTCGTGAACGACCTCTTCCTCGGCGAATATCAGGCGGTGTTCCGCGGGCGCGGAATCGAGTTCGACGAACTGCGGATGTATGTGCCCGGGGACGACGCCCGCACCATCGACTGGAAGATCCTCGCGCGCACGGGCCAGCCGATGATCCGGCGCTACCGCGAAGACCGCGACCTGACGGTGATGTTCGTTGTCGATGTGAGCGCCTCGCAGCGGGCGGGCGCCAGCGCGCAGACGAAGGCCGACCTCGCGGCCGAGGTCTGTGCCGTCCTCGCGCTGGCCGCGATCCGAAACAAGGACCGGGTGGGGTTGCTGCTTTTCGCGAGCAAGCCCGAACGTTATGTCCGTCCTTCGGGCGGCCGGACTCACGTATTGCGCGTGGTCCGCGAAATTCTCTGGGCGCAACCGGCGACGCGCGGCACCGACCCGGGCGCCGCACTGGAATACCTCACGGGGGTGCAGAAACGGCGCGCGACCGTCTTCTTCGTCTCCGACTTCCTTGCCCAGGGCTACGCGCGGCAGCTGCGCGCGGCCGCTCGGCGACACGACATCATCGCCGTGCGCGTGCGCGAACCAGTCGACGAAGCGCTGCCGGACATCGGCATCGTGCGTGTGCGTGACGCCGAGACAGGGGCCACCATCGATGTCGATAGTGGCAGCGGACGCGTACGCGCCGCCTACCGCGAACAGGTGGCGGAGATCGATGACGAACGCCGGCGGCTCTTCGGCGAACTCGGGATCGACGAGATCGCGCTCAATGTCGGTCAGGACTACGTACCGGCGCTGCTGCGTTTCTTCAGGCGACGGGCGGTGGCGGCGTGATGCCTGCCCTCACCCCGCCGCCCCCTCTCCCGACTTCGCGGGCGAGGGGGACTCTGAACGGACGATCGATGATCGTCCTCTTTGTGACGGCACTCGTGGTAGCGCTCGGCGCCCGCGTGGCTCTGGCGGATGAGGGCGATTCGGCGAAGGTGGCGGCGCATAAGCTCTTCGTCGGACAGCAAGTGCAACTCGTGCTTGAAGTGGCAACGCCCGCAGGCGCGACGGTGGAAGTGGACCCCGCCGCGGAGTCCTGGAACGAGGTTGAAGTGATCCGGCTCGGCAAGACAACGGTCACGCCGCGCGGAAGCGGCGAGCTGCACCACATCGAAGTCGTGATCGCGCCCTTCCGCCCGGGGGCGGGCGCGTTCGCGGCGGCGGTGAACGTCGTGACCGGGGCCACCGTCTCGCCGCGCACCCTTCCCGAGGTGCAATGGGAGGTAACGCCGACGCTGCCGGCGGGCGCGGAGCTGGCGATTTCGCCGCTCTTGCCGCCCGCGGCGATCAACGGAGCGGAGTCTGCACTGCTTCGGCCCGCGATCGGACTGGGCGCCTTCGTCTCTGTGCTGTTGCTGGCCGCGGCTGCCTGGTTCACCGCCGGGGCGGTGCGGCGGTGGCTGGCGGCGCGGCCGCGCCCACTGGTCGAGTCGCCTGCCGTTGGAGCGCCCGCATTCGATGCGCTGGGCGACCTGATTCAGGTCGACCCCGTCTCCGCGTATCGCGCCCTTGGCTCGACGGTGAAGCTGGAACTTGGGCGCCGCTACGGCTTCGTCGCGAGCGCGCTGACGACCATCGAGTTGCGCGAACGGATGGAGGGCCGCGGCGTGGATCGCTGGCAGGCGCGGCTCGTCGGCGGCTTGTTGGAAGAGTGCGACGCGGTCGTCTATGCCGGTTACCGGCCGGCGGCCGAGCGCCGCGAGGCCGACCTCAACATGGCGCGCGAAATCGTCGAGGGGGTGAGCTGATGGAATTCGCACGACCCTGGCTGCTGCTGCTCACTGTCCTGGCGTTACCGGTGCTCGCGCTTGCGACACTGCGGGGGCGAGAGGCACTCGTCCTGCCGGCCTCAGGGCGGCTCGGCGCGCTTCGTCCTACCTTCCGGTTGCGCGCACAGCGCGCGTTGCCGTTGTTACGTGCGACTGCGATCATCCTCATGGCCGTGGCGGTGGCCGGGCCACGGATCGGCCACGCCAATGCCGTGGTCCCCGCCGAGGGGATAGACATCGCCCTCTCGCTCGACATCTCGAGCAGCATGACCCAGACCCTGGGTTCGAAGAAGACACGCCTCGAAGCGGCGAAGGATGTCGTCCGCGAGTTCATCCGTGGCCGCGAAAACGACCGTGTCGGGCTGGTGGTCTTTCAGAAGACTGCGCTCGCGCTCGCGCCGCCAACGCTCGACTACCGGGCGCTCGACGCGATCGTGAAGGACCTGGAGACAGGCCTCCTTCCAGATGGCACCGGGATCGGCCTCGGCCTCGGCGAAGCGCTGAACATGCTGCGCGATTCCACCGCCGCCACGCGTACCGTGATCCTGCTCACAGACGGCCAGCAGAACGAATCAAGCCTCTCGCCACGGGACGCCGCGGACCTCGCGGCGGCGCTCAAGATCCGCGTCTACACGATCGGCGTCGTGTCGCGCATCGAACCAGGCGTGCCTTCGGGTGAGGTTGATGAGAAGCTTTTGCGCGACATCGCCGAGAGCACCGGCGGCCAGTACTTCGCCGCCGATAGCCCGGAATCGCTGCGGGACGTGTACGCCGAAATCGGGAAGCTGGAGAAAAGCGGCGTGGGCCGCGAACGCTTCAATCGGTTCACCGAGCTGGCGCCGTGGTTTGCCATCCCGGCCGCCGCGCTGGTCGTCCTGGAGCTATTGCTGCGAGCCACGTGGCTGCGGCGGACACCGTCATGAGCTTCGCACAGCCATGGCTGCTCCTCGGCGTAGTCGTCGTGCTGGTGGCGCTCTCTATATGGCTTTGGGCGAT
>JAYUAG010000218.1:0-4956 GCA_043741475.1 Thermoflexaceae bacterium
TCTGTCTCTGGATGGCGGACGTGTCGCCGGGTATAGAGCGAAGTGACGTGGAGCGGGTGGCGGCGCGGGCAGGAGTCGTGAGAGCCAAGCTTTGAGCTGCGGGAACGCACTTTGTCGCATTTCTCCTACGAGCATCGGACCACTTGAGGATGGGGGTGTCAGGCTGATAAGCTGCAAAACCGCCGCACCCTCCGCCACCGCACGTCTCGTTACGTCGACCTCAGATTCAGTTCTTTGGTGGGCCCAAGAGATTCGAACTCTGGACCAATTGGTAGAGGACCTAAGCACATCGGGCTCGTCCACTTAGTATTCAGGTGAACGCGGCAACCCTCTCCCTCAAACACGCCACCGCCTCCATCATCACCCGGCAATCGACCTCATTGTAGGCAGATACCTCAGACATCAGGTCGACATCCGACAGGCACACTCCCTGCATCCGGGCAGCATCGGCACACCACCATGCAGCCACCATTGCACCAAGCCCGTCGGTGACACCGTCGGGCCAATCGGTCTGAATGAGGCCGTGGTTTTTCAGTGAGCGAGCAACAGTCTTCAAGCCGAAACCCATCGGTCCACGCACGATCACCGGCTCCTTCTTCATCACGCGGTTGAGGAAGTCGAACCAGTTCGGCTCGACCCACGCCGCCTGGCGCAATGGGTTGCGGGCGCGTGCTGACTTCAGTGCTCCACTCATGCTGCTGGTTTCTGCTGGAGACCAGTGAAACACCAGCGGCTTCTGGACAGCGGGCGCAAGGCGCTGCCGCACGCACTCCATGTGGGAGAGCCACTGTTCGATGATGTCGGCCTCGCAACTCGTCTCGAGCCGATCCGCAATGAAGCAGGAGAACCGCCACTCCCCGTCCTCCATGTGACCGCAGCCGACCATGAAGATCATCGGCCTGCCATTCTGCTCAGGGATGGCAGCGAAGTCGTCGTCCAGGTTACTGACCGTCTCGAAGTCGACGAAGAACTCCAGCGCGCCCGGCTTTGCCCACTCTTCGACGGCGGCCGTGATCCGTCCAGGGACGATCGCTGGCCCCATCGCGTCACGATTCGTGGCGAGCACGCGGTCGGCGACCGTGCTGTTGCACTCGCCGGAGATGCCCAGCGCCTCGGCCGTGCAGCGCGGGTCGGTCCAACGGCGAATACCGTGTGCGTGCGCCTGCCGCCGCGCCTCCACAGTCCCATGCCAGGCGAGCGTGACGTCCGCGAGTTCGGCGGCGATGCGCTTCGTCGTCCCGTTCCAGCCATCCGCTTCCTTCGGGTTCGGCCACAGTTCGAGGACAGATGGTTCGGGGAGCACCTGCCAGGCCGCCCCGTCGCGGCGGAGTCGCCGCAGCCATTCCACCGCGCCCGCGACGGTCTGGGAGAGCACCTTCGTCCGCGAAGACCACGCCATGTCGACGCGAGCGAGGCGTTCCCTACAGCTCGACCCGCAGCGCGGCTGCCCATCCTCGACGCCCTGTTCCCAGCCGCGGCCGAGCAGGTAGGCGCTCGGCGGTTCGTAGCCCTGGATGCGGCCGAGCGCCGCGTTGTAGATCGCCACCTGGGCCATGTAGGGGAGGTGAACGCTGGCTGCGTGGCCCGTCTTGTCCAGGTGCAGTGTCGAGAACTTGACGTCGACCACGCGGTAGTGGAACTCATGTTCGAACGCCGGCGCCCCGATCGCCTCCTCACCAGCCGCAATCGCGTCCGGGAAGAGCCGCGCCAACACGTCGCTGCGCACCAGGAGGTCTGCTGCGCCGAAGGTCTGGTTTTGTGGATTGCGAAGGAGGCCCTGAGCGATGACCTCGGCGCCCGTCCGCATCGCCTCCCAGGTCGCATCGACGCAGGCGAGCGAGCGCCGATCGGACTCGTCGATCGTGACCACCTGCGCCAGCGTGGCGAGGTGTGCGAGCACAGCCGCCTCGAAAGCGTGTCCCTTGGCGAAGATGAACGGCACGAAGTCCGTACGCCCGTCGTAGCCGGGGAGCAGGTTGTCGGGCAGGAAGCCGTTCGCTTCGCCGTAGAGGTCCAGCCAGTCCGTGAGGGTGTTGTCCTGGCAGAAGTTGCGGGCGCCGCTCGCCCTCACCCAGCCGGCCCAATCTTCCTCGTTCGCCGGGATCGCCTCGCGTCCCATATCGTCCCGGAAGTAGTGCTCGTAGGCCATGGTGTCACCCCTCTGGACGTGAGAATGGGGCACCCACGCGACAGATCCTGTCGCGCTTCCCGGAACCCTCCAGATTCTTCGCTCCACCACGAGGAGGGCCTGCGTCCGTCTCACCACCGTCCGGCCAACGCTTCCCCAGTTCCTTGAGGATCGGCATCGACCGCGTCACCAGGCGCCCGCGAACAGCCGACCCGCACTCGCCGCCTGCCACCAACGAGCGCTATGCTGCCCCACCAAACAGCGTGAGGCAGCCCCAATGAACATCACACGGATCTACACCGGCGACGACTACGAGTCACACTTCGAGGATCTGGACATTCCCTTGCGCGAGGGCCAATACGGAAGCATCTCGCGCTTCGTCCCGGTGACGGGCGTGGCGTTTCGCGAAACGCCCCTCGGTGCGTCGCTCGACTTCCACAATGCGCCCCAACGACAGTTCGTGATCACCCTCACCGGCTCGGTCGAGATCGAAGTCTTCGGTGGAGAGAAGCGGACGATCGCGGCCGGCGAGATCCTGCTGGCCGACGATGTCCGAGGCCGGGGCCACATTACGCGCGAGCTCAGCGGCCCGCGGCGCAGCATCTTCTTGCCCATCCCTGAAGAATTCGACGTCTCGGTCTGGCGCGCCTAACGGGCGCCGGACGGCCGCCCGGCTGTAGAGTGCGAAGGTGAACGCGACACAGGTAGCGGCCCTGCGGACATACCGGACCGTGCCGGCGCCCCTGGGGCTGGTCGTGTTTCTCTCTCAGGTGGGCCTGGGGATCGTGCTTTTCGCCGTCTTCCAGGAGTACGTGCCGAAGAGACTCGGGGCCGGTGACGGTTGGGGTGGATATCTTCTCGGCGCCTATGGCGCGGCGCGCTTCATGACCGAAACACCGAGCGGTGTGATCGCCGACCGGCTCCGGCGCAAGTCGAGCCTGATGCTCGGCTTCCTCTTCCTGGTGCCGGCGATGGCCGCGATGGCGACGGTGGAACGGCCATGGGTCTTCCTCGCGCTTGCGGCGCTCCTGGGGTTCGGCACGGCGTTTATCTGGCCCGCCGCCTATGCGATTTGCGCAGACCTGTATCCGCCCGAAAGACGGGGCAAAGTCGTAGGCTTCCTGAACCTTGGCCAGTTGCTTGGCTTCGGCGCCGGGGCCCTGATCGGCGCGTTTCTCGTCGAAAGCCATCCGCGCGTGATGATCCTCATTGGGATCGCGATGGTTGCGCTCGCCGGGTTGTCCGGGTTGGCGGGGATTCCCGGCTACGACCGCCTGGAGCGCACCCGTGGCGGCCGCCGCCCTTCGCTGCGCGAAGTCTGGTCGCGCCAGATAGCGATGCTGAGCATGCTGGTGTTCGTCTCGACGGCCGCGGTGGCGATGATCGTCCCCGCCATGCGCGTCTATGGCGACGAACAACTCTCGGTCTCTTTTTCGACGCTGACGGTGGCCCTCATCCCGGGAGTGTTCCTGGGCGCGGCGCTGTATATTCCGGCCGGCCACCTGGGCGACCGCATCGGACGCACGCCGCCGTTCCTCATGGGACAGATCCTGCTGGTCGCCGGGCTGTTGCTGGTGGCGGCCACGAGGTCCGTGCCAGTCGCGGCAGCGGCGGGAGCCGTGATCTTCCTAGGGAACGTGATGACCGTGCCCTCCATCAATGCGGCGATCATGGACCTCGCGCCGGATACCCACCGCGGCACGCTCATCGGGCTGGCAGTGGCCCTATCGGGGCTCGGGCTCGCGCTCGGCCCGGCCGTCGGCGGGGTCCTCGCCGAGCGGGAAGGGGCGCCCGTGGTCTTCCGGCTGGCCGCGGTCATCTCAGGCATTGCTGCCCTGGGGATGCTCGGTTACGGGCGGCGGTATGGCAGCACGTCTACGCCGAGAGTGGCGGCGGCTCCGCTGGTTGAACGGGGGCCCTGAGGGTGAAGGGTGGGCCACTCGGGTTGGTCGATACAACCGGGTGCTGACGCGCGCGGTTCGGAATGGCCTGGTCCGAACGGCAGCGGTCCAGAGCGAATTAAGGCTGGCCGCTCACCCAGCTTCGAGGGCGCGGCGCAACTCGTCGAGGTGGCCGATGACACGATCCGGCACGGGCTCAAGCGCCTGCTTGAGCTCCAGGCGGCCGCGGTGGATCCAGACTGCGTGGAGGCCGGCGCCCTTTGCGCCGCCGACGTCCGCATAGAGGTTGTCGCCCACGTGCCAGGCCTCGCCCGGCGCCGCGCCGGTGGTGGCGAGCGAGTGCAGGAACCCTTCAGGGCGAGGCTTGCCATGGCCGAACTCGCCTTCGATGACGATGGAATCGAAGTATGGATCGAGGGCGAAGCGGTCGATCTTCCCCCGCTGCAGTTCCCGCGGCCCGTTCGTGATCAAACCCACGCGGTAGCCCGTTGCGCGCAGCCAGTCGAGCGTTTCGAGGGCGTCGTCGAAGAGGCGCATGCGCGGCGTGACCTCTTCGCGGTACCGGACCGCGAGGCGCTCCGCGTAGGCGGGGTCGAGGCCCTCGGCGACGAGCGCGTTGCGGACGACGAGCGCCCGCGCGCCCTCCAGGTCAAGCCGCCAGTGGCCGACGGCGGCCTCATCCTTCCAGAACTCCATACCTTCGCGGCGGATCGCCTTGCGCAGAGGCTCTGGTTCGCAGCCGAGCGCGGCGGCGAAGGCCGTAGCGGCAATCGTCCACGCTTCCTCGACCCCACGGGAGGTGTCGAGGAGCGTGTCGTCCAGGTCGAAGAAGATCGCTCGGGGCATAGGATTAGGCTATCACGGCGAGTGATGGGTCACGAGTGATGGGTGATGAGCACCCGACTTCGGGCCAGCAACGGAGTTGCG
>JAYUAG010000219.1:0-11442 GCA_043741475.1 Thermoflexaceae bacterium
ACCGAGGACGAGGCCCACGCCATCGCCGCCGGCTTCCACATGGCGGGCGAACCTTGCCTCCTGCTCATCCAGCACGCCGGCGTTTTCGCATCCATCAACACCATGCGCGGCGTCGCCATCGACGGGAAGGTGCCGACCTTCTACCTCATCGGCCTGCTGAACCGCGACCCCAACGTCGACCCGCGGGAGTCGCGCGGCTCCATGCTGCGCTACTGCGAACCGTTGCTCGACCTCTTCGGCGTGCCCTCTGCCCGGCTTGAGCGGCCGGACGACGTGCATCTCATCGCTGAGTACTACCGTCTGAGCCTCGAGCGCCACGGCCCTGCGGCGGTGCTCGTGGGCATGGCGACGGCCTGAGCTTCGGCCAACGCTGGTCGCGACAGAGACCAGGTTCGATAAGAGCGTCGCTGGACGAATCGACCGGTGCGTGGTGGCCCCCGGGTGTGGAACGTCCGCTTGCTGACGCGCGCGGTTCCCGGGCGTGACTATCGCCACCGGCGCGGCGCGTTGCACCGGGGTGTCCGGGTCTAGGTAAGTGCGCCGCTGATCACGAGGTCGGCGATCGCTTCGTCGTCCATACCGAGGATCTCGCGGAGGACATAGTCGTTGTCCTCGCCGATCGCCGGCCCGGAGCGCGTCACCTTCGCCTTCGCATGGGAGAAGCGAAGGCGCGAGTCCTCCACCGGCACGCGACCCATCGCCGCGTCGTCAACCGTAACGAAGTGGCCGCGGAACTTGAGCTGCGGGTCGGCGAAAGCATCGGCGCTGCTGACCACGCGGTGAGCCGGCACTCCCGCCGCCTGCAGCGGCAGAACGATGTCGCGCGTGTCACGTTCGACCGTCCAGGCGGAGAGCGTCGCGTCGAGCGCGACGGCATGCTGTTGCCTGGCTTCGAACGACGCGAAGCGAGCGTCATCGGCCCACTGAGGATGGCCCGCCACGCCACAGAGCGAACGCCATTGCTCTTCCGTCGTGCAGGCGATGGCCACCCAGCGGTCGGTCCCTCGACACGGGTAGACGCCGTGGGGTGCGTGATCGAGCGAACGGTTGCCTGCGCGGGTGGCCGCCTCTCCGTTGACCGTGTAGCCCAGCAAAGCCGGCGCGAGAAAGTGCATCGAGCACTCGGCCTGCGAGAGGTCAATGTACTGGCCCTCGCCGGTGCGGCGCCGGTGGTCGAGCGCTGCAAGGATGGAGGCGGCGACGAACTTCGGCGTCGTCGTATCGGTGTAGGCGCTAAACGGCCCTGCCGGGATGCGATCGGGCCAACCGGTGAGTTCGTAAAACCCGGAAAGAGCGGCGCCAAGGTTACCGAAGCCGGCAAGATTTGCCAGCGGGCCGGTCTGGCCGTTGAGGCACGAACTGACCATGATGACGCCGGGGTTGACCTTGCGGAGCGCGTCGTAGTCCAGTCCCCAACCCTTCATCGTCCGGGGCGTGAAGCTCTCTGTCACGACATCGGCCCAGGCCACGAGCTTCAGCGTGAGTTCGCGCGCGGCCGGTTCCGACATGTTGAGGCTCAGGCCGAGCTTGCCTGCGTTCGTCGTGGCGAAGTTCGCGGACCGGTCGAGCCCGGGGCGCTTGTCCCTGAACGGGCCCACCGTGCGCAACGTGTCGGGCCGGAGCGAGCTCTCCACGTGGATGACCGTCGCGCCGTAGTCCGAAAGGTAGCGCGTGCCCGTTGGGCCAGCGATCACCCACATGAAATCGAGGACCTTCAACCCCGCCAGGGGCGGCCCAAAGTCGGCGTCCCACGTGCCGGCGACAGGGAACGGCCGCTGACGGCCGGAGCCGGTAGCGGGTCCCGCCCGCGCCTGCGCTCGCGCCGCCCCGGCGTCCGCGCCCAGGATCGCGTCACTGTGCTCTCCGATTCGTGGCGGGCGAAGGTGGTAGCGGATGGGGGTGCCGCTGAATCTGGCGAAGGGGCCGGGATAGGTGACGGCCCGGCCGAGGTCGTCGTGCTCCAGGTCGACCCAGTAGCCCCGATCGCGGTACTGCGGTGACTCAAGCAGGTCGGGGATGGTGTTGATCGGGGCGATCAGCAACCGCCGCTGCTGAGCCTGTTCGAAGAGCTCGGCCTTCGTGTGGCTGAGCATGAACCGCTCGATCGCCGCCGTGACTCGCGGGAGTTCGTCCGGTGACTCCGTTCGCGCGGCGATGCGTTCCCAGAAGCCGATCCAATCCTTATCACGCGTCGCCTCGTCGACGAACCCTTCCTCGCACATCAACTTGAACAGCCGCGCGGTGAACGGTCCGATGACGGAGCCGAAGCCCATCGTCAGCGAGACGTGGCCGTCTTCACAGGGATAGACGTTCTTCAACGTGTGCCGCCCGGCCTTCATACCACCGGCGAAGCGCTGGAGCGCGCGGTCACCCCAGCCCTCCGCGAGGATCGCCGCCTGCGTCCCGAGCATCGCGGCCGTCTGCGCCGAAACATCGACGTGCTGGCCGATGCCGTCGCGTTCGCGGGCGTGGTGGGCGATGAGCGCGCCCACGGCCGCCTCGGCCCCGGCGTGGAGGAAAGCCTGCGGCACCACCGTCCGCACCGGCGCGCGGTCATCGTCGCCGGTGAGCAACAGGACTCCCGAGGCGGCGAGGGCGATCAGGTCGGTGGCGACGTAGTGGGCTTTCGGCCCGGCCCCACCAAAGGCGCTGATTGAGACCATCACCAATCGCGGATTCTGCTGGCGCAATGCGGCGTAACCAAGCCCGAGGCCGTCGAGATAACCAGGCGCGAAGGATTCGATGAGGAAGTCAGCGGTCCGCACGAGTGCTCGCAACCGGTCGCGTCCCTCGTCCGACTCCAGGTCCACGGTGACGCTACGTTTGTTGCGCGAGTAGGCCCACCAGAACAGGCTTCCATTCGGGTCACGAATACCGTCGACGAAGGGGCCGAGGCGACGCGCGGAGGAGCCTCCCGGCGGCTCTACCGCAATGACCTCCGCGCCGAGGTCGGCGAGCATCTGACCACAGAGGAGGCCTTCTTCGTTCGCCAGGTCCAGGACGCGATAGGGCGACAACATGCACGACCTCCTCGCGCTGCCACGCCGTAATGGTGCAGACAGGCTCGGCATCTACGACGCGAGCGCAAGCTGGCGCGACTCTACGAGCCGCATCTCCGCTTGGGAAGCACTTCTTGCAGTCCGTTTCACATCTCGCAGACTTCACGATGCCGCGAGGTCAGGCGCTCAGGGGCGGCGCGCTCCTGGTTGGCGGGTTCGCGGCAGCGTGCGGGACCGCGGTATTGGGTGGAGCGCCTGCCCCTCGACCTCCGGTTGGCAGACCGGACACCAGGCGGTGTGACGAATATCGAGCCCCTGCGGCGCCGTGCGGAGGATCGTGTGGCAGCGAGCGCACATTTGTCCGCCGCGCATGTACGTGAACATTTGCGGGCGGCGCTTGAGTTCGAAGCGGTTCGACTTGCCCACGCTCGCACGTAAGAGATGCTGCGCCGTCGTTACCACGTCGAGCAGCGTGGCATCGTCGAGTTCGCCCACCGTCCGCCAGGGGTTAAGGCCGCAGCGGAAGAGCGTCTCGTGTTTCCAGATGTTCCCGACGCCTGCCATGACGGTCTGGTCCATGATCGCGTCGCCGATCGCGAGGCCCGCGCGGTGGGGCGCGCGAAAGAGGGCGAACGCCACCGCCGGGTCGAAGTCGTCAGCCAGGAGGTCGGGGCCGAGGCCAGCGATGGGACGGTGCACCGCGAGCGCCCGTTCTTCCAGCAGTTCGATGACAGGCGCGTTGAAGTTCACGACCACCGCCTGGGCCGTCTCCAGGACGAGGCGCGCCTCGCGTTCCGGTTTCGTCCACGCCTCGCCCACTGTGTAGACGTGCCACGTACCGAACATACGCAGATGCCCGCGCAACGCGAGGCCGTTGTCGAAGGAGATGATGACGTTCTTGCCCTGCGAGCGGACACCGGTGCAGGTCGCGCCGACGATGCGGTGGACCTGTGGCACGGGGCCGGGGCCGTGCGCCCGTGCGTCGACGATCACCTGGTCGAGGAGCGGCGCGCGGATCTTCGCGGCGAACCTGTAGAGGCTATCGCCTTCCGGCAAGGGCGGCCTCCGGTCGCGGCGCTCGATACGTGAGGCCGCGGTAGCCCGCGACGAACCCGGCCGCGACGAATGCCGCCGACCTCGGCGACGCGGGCGCCGGAGCGCCATCGATCCGCTCCAGCGAGAACGGCGTCTTTCCTGCGCCACGAGCCTCGGCGAGGGCGCCGATGGCCAGCGACGCCAGCCGCTCGTCGTCGAAGGCGAGGAGCGTCACGACCGCCCGTCCGCCACGTTCCACGTAGAGCACAGGCACGCCGTCGACCGTCACTACGCGAGCGCCGGCGGAGCGGCTCAGCGCTCGGCGCTCGTCGCCTTCGCGCCGCGGGAACGATAACGCGGCGCCATACGGGTTCGCCGGGTCGGTTGCGGCGAGCACGAGCGTTCGTGGTTCTTCCGGCGGTTCGCGGTGAGCGCGCAGGCGCTCGACCGCGCCGGGCAGTGCGAACTGCGCGCCGCCAAGGCCTTCCACGAAGTACCCCCGGCGCACACGCCCGCCATCTTCGAGTGCCTTCAACACCGGGTAGACGGCGGAGAAGCCACCCGCGAGCCCTTCCGCATTCACCGCTTCGCGGGTGACCACGCCGTAGCGGTCGAGCAGCAGCAGCGCGAGCGTGTGCGCACGCGCCGTCGCTGACGGGCACGCCCCGAGCGCGGAAGCGGTCGCCCACCAGCGGCCAGCAGCTTCGGGTGGGATGGGGCTGCCGTTCCTCCGCGGCCCCGAAACCGCGTGCCGCGGATAGCTCAGCGCGCGCACCGGCGCGAAGGTGTCGTTGGTGACGTGTCCCGCCCAGGCCAGCTGCCAGAGCGCTTCGAGCACCTCCTTGTAGGGCACCCCGACCTCACGCACGAGGTCGGTGAAGAAGGAGGCGCCGCGACTCTTGAGCGCTTCCAGCACGGAGACCGCGAGTGGCTCGGCCGGCGGCGCGGCGAGCGCCGCCAGCACGTCGCCCAGTCGTTCGCGCCGATAGAGGGCCACGCGGCCGTCGTCCCGCCCGAGCGGGCCGCGGCCTACCCAAACGACTTCTCCGGCGGCGCAGAGTTCGTCCAGCAGCCGCGGTTGATAATCCCGCACGCGCGCCGCGAGCACCTCGCCTTCGAGCACTGAGGCGGGGATAGGCAGGTCTTCGAGCTGCGCGACCACCTCGCGGAGCCGCTGCAGGCCGTCCCCGCCTGAGCCCAGGCCGTGCCAACCGGCGAGGTAGCGGGCGAAGGCGGCGCCGTCCACTGGCTCGACATCGCGCCTGAGGCGCGCCAGCGAGCGCCGGCGGAGCATCCGCAGCACGTCCGCGTCGCACCATTCGCGTTCCTGGCCGCCGGGCCGGAAGTCGCCGTGCAGGAGTGTGCCCGCGGTGACGAGCGCTTCGAGGGCGGCCAGCACCATGCTTTCGGGCACAGCCCAGCGAGTGGCGGCGTCGCGCGCGAGGAACGGCCCGTGGGTGCGCGCAAACCGCGCCACGAGCCCTCCGAGCGGGTCGATCGACGGCTTGAGGAACACCTCTGGCACGCCGAGCGGTGGGGACACCCCGAGTCCGTCGCGGAAACGCCCCGCGTCTTCCACAGGTATCCAGCGCTCCTCGCCGCCAATCCGCACGGGACAGGCGCGGTGGCTCGCGCGCAACTCGACGAGCCACGCCTCGGCCGCTTCGGGCATCGTGACGCGCGAAGCCACCTCCTCCACCGCCAGGTCTCCGAGACGCCGCAAGAGGTCGTGCAGCTGGTCGACGTTGCGCGCCTTGCGTCCCTCGGCCAGGCACTGGAGTTCGAGTTCGAGGTCGGCAAGTGCGTCCGGATCGAGCAGCTCCCGCAGTTCGTCCTCGCCCAGGAGGTCACGCAGCAATGTGCGGTCGAGCGTGAGCGCCTGCGCGCGGCGCTCGGCGAGCGGCGCATCGCCTTCGTACATGTAGGCGGCGACGTAGTCGAACAGGAGCGAGCGCGCGAAGGGCGATGCGTCCGTCGTTTCTACGGGGACCACCCTGATTTCGTGCCGCGCGACGGCGCCGAGGATCTCTTTCAGGCCGCCGACGTCGAAGACGTCGCGCAGACACTCGCGGTACGTCTCGAGGATGATCGGGAACGATCCATAGCGGCTCGCGACCGCGAGCAGGTTGGCCGAGCGCTGGCGCTGCAGCCAGAGCGGCGACCGCGCACCCGGCCGCCGTCGGGGCAGGAGCAGCGCGCGACCCGCGTTTTCGCGGAAATGCGAGGCGAAGAGCGCCGTGTCCGCCAGCCGCCCGACGACCAGCTCCTCAACTTCGTCCGGTGAAGGGAAGAGCATCGTCTCGGGCGGTGGCTCTTCGCCCCCGGCGAAGCGAATGGCGATGCCGTCATCGCTCCACAGGGTCTGCACATCGAAGCCGCTGCGGTCGCCGAGGACGGCTTCGATCGCCTGCGCCCAGGGGGCGTGGACGCGCCCGCCGAATGGAGTCAGGATCACGACCCGCCAGTCGCCCAGTTCGTCGCGGAAGCGTTCGACCACGATGCAGCGGTCCGTCGGCAGCGTGCCCGTCGCTTCCTTCTCTTCATCCAGGTAGGCGAGGAGGTTCTTCGCCGCCAGTTCGTCCAGGTCGTGGTCGCGACAGAGGCGTTCCGTAGCCTTCGCCGGGTCGCGGATGGCGTCGAGCTCGCGCGTGAAGGCGCCAATCGCACGGCCAAACTCCAGCGGGCGGCCGACGCCGTCGCCCTTCCAGAAGGGCATCTTGCCGGGCTCGCCCGGCGCCGGGGAGACGATCACCTGGTCGCGCGTGATCTGCTCGATCCGCCAGGTGGTCGCCCCCAGCAGGAAGGTTTCCCCCGCCCGGCTCTCATAGACCATCTCCTCGTCGAGTTCGCCCACGCGCGGCCCGCCGACCCCGAGGAAGACGCCGTAGAGGCCGCGGTCCGGGATGGTGCCCGCGTTCACGATCGCGATCGTCTTCGCATCGCGCCGCGAGGAGAGGACGTTCGTGTCGCGGTCCCACGTGATGCGCGGCTTGAGGTCGGCGAACTCGTCGCTGGGGTACTGCCCCGCGAGCATGGCCAGCACGCTTTCGAGCATGTCGTGGCTGAGCGAGGCGAAGTTGTAGCTGCGACGCACCAGCTTCTCCAGGTCATCGACCGTGACATCGTCCGCCGCGCAAATCGCGACCACCTGCTGGGCGAGCACGTCGAGCGGGTTCCGCGGAATCTCCGTGCGCTCGATCAGGCCCTTGCGCATCCGCTGAGTGACGACCGCGCACTCGAGCAGGTCGCCGCGAAATTTCGGGAAGATGCGCCCTCGGCTCGTCGCGTCCACCTGGTGGCCGGCCCGACCCACACGTTGCAGCCCGCGCGCCACCGACTTCGGCGACTCCACCTGCACGACGAGGTCCACAGCGCCCATGTCGATGCCCAGTTCGAGCGAACTCGTGCAGACGATGCCTGGCAGCATGCCGGCTTTGAGCCGCTCCTCTATCTCCTGGCGCTGTTCGCGGGAGACCGATCCGTGGTGCGCGCGAAGGAGCTCTTCGCCCGCCATCTCGTTCACCCGCACCGCGATGCGCTCGGCGAGGCGGCGGTTGTTGACGAAGATCAGGGTCGAAGAGTGTTGCTTCACCAGGTCCAGCAACTGCGGGTAGATCGCGGGCCAGACCGAGGTCCGCGCTTCGATGTCGCGCCCATCGGGGGTGGCGGCGTGGACGATCGGGCTCTCGCCTGGGCGCGCCATGTCCTCAAGCGGCACGATCACCTTCAAGTCCAGGTCACGGGCGGCGCCGGCGTCCACGATCTGGACGGGCCGGTCGCCCGCCAGGTACTTCGCGATTTCGTCCAGCGGCCGCTGCGTCGCCGAGAGCCCGATGCGCTGGAACGGGCGTCCAGTGAGCGCCTCCAGCCGTTCGAGCGAAAGCGAGAGGTGAGCGCCGCGCTTCGTGCCCGCCATCGTGTGAATCTCGTCGACGATGACGGTGTCCACCGTCCGCAACACCTCACGCGCCCGCGAGGTGAGCATCAGGTAGAGCGACTCTGGCGTCGTGATGAGGATGTCGGGCGGGTCGCGGCGAATGTCCTCGCGTTCGCGCGTGGGCGTGTCGCCGGTGCGCGTCGCGACCGTGATGTCCGGCTCCACCAGCCCCGCGCGGACGGCGGCGATGCGCAGCCCCGCGAGCGGCGTGCGCAGGTTGCGCTCTACGTCGTAGGAGAGCGCCTTCAGCGGCGACACGTAGAGGGTGCGCACGCCGATGCGCTTGCGCCTGCCCCGGCGGTCGAGCGCAGAGCGCTGTTCAATCGGTTCGCTCGCCAGCCGGTCGAGGCACCAGAGAAATGCCGCGAGCGTCTTCCCCGAGCCGGTGGGCGCGAGCAGGAGCGTGTGCGCGCCCGAGGCGATCGCCTTCCAGCCGCCCTCCTGGGCGGGCGTCGGCGCGCGGAACGCCTCGCCAAACCACGAGCGAGCAGCCGGCCCGAAGACATCGAGAGCGGTCATCGGCATATTGTGGCAGATTCGCCCCCGTTAGCACACTTGTTCTGACGGTTCGGCCGTATGATGCGCGGCACCGCCCCGAGGAGACCTTCCATGGCCATCGAGATCCGCGCCTGCCGCCCCGAAGAGATGGACGCCTACTACGCCATTTCGCGTTATGTCTTCGCCTCCACCACCCTCGTCGATCCCACGGTGGCGACCACGGCGCCCGAATGGACCACCTGCGGCTTCGAAGACGGCAAGCTCGTCGCGACCATGGGCACGTTCCCCTTCACCATGCGGCTCAATGGCGCCGCCGTCCGCACGGGCGGCGTCACCCAGGTGGGCACGCTCCCGAGCCATCGCCGCCAGGGTTTCTTGCGCAAAATCATGCGCAAGGGCTTCGAGGAGATGCGCGAGCGCGACCAGCCGCTCGCCATCCTCTGGGCGAGCATGGGCGCGATCTATCAGCGCTTCGGCTACGGCCTCGCCGCGCCGAGCGTCCACTACCAATTCGACCCGCGCTACGCTGGTTTCCAGGACGAGGGGGTAGATGTCGCCGGCACGGTCAGCATCGAGACGCCGGAAGAGGCGTACCCCACGATCAAGCAGCTCTACATCGAGACGGCGACGCCGCGGAACCTCTGGATCCACCGTAGCCGGGCTCTCTGGCAGGCGGACACGCTGCGCGAACAGGACAAGACTCGCCCCACCCACGTCGCCGTTTACCGTAACCCTGACGGCGAGCCCCGCGGCTACATCGTCTACAACGTCGGCCAGAAGGAACGCCCCGAACCCGGCCCGAACCACGTGATGACCGTCAACGACTTCGTCTGGCGCGACCTCGACGCCTACCGCGGCCTCTGGGAGTTCATCCGCAAGCACGACCTCGTGGGCGAAGTGAACATGGTCGTTCCGGACGATGACCCCGCGCCGGACCTGCTGCTTGAGCCGCGCATGCTGCGCAAGCGCGTGAGCGACGGCATCTGGATGCGCGTGACCGACATCGAGAAGGCGCTGGCGGCGCGGCCCTACGGCGAACGCGGCGAACTCGTGATCGAGCTGCCGTCGGACGACATGTGCCCATGGAACGTGGGCCGTTGGCAGATAGAGACGGACGGCCAGACGCCGTTCGTCACTCGCACGGATCGCGCCGCCGACCTCACGGTATCGCCGAACGGCCTGGCGACGCTGCTCGCCGGCTGCCGGACGGCGACCCATCTCGCCCGCGCGGGCCGGATTTCGGGCCGCGACGCCGAGACGCTCCTGCGCGCCGACCGCATGTTCCGGACGGAGTACTACCCCCACGGCCCCAACAACTTCTGACCGACGGTTCCCGGACTCCCCCGGCGGCGGACGAACTTGCCCTCTTGCCACCGACTCAAGGAGTCGCGGCCGTCTCTGGCCGCGGGTTGTTCGCGGGATGCCAAGGGCGCACCGGCAAAGTGCGCCAGTCAGCGGACGCAGTGGTCCGCGGCTACCAGGTGGTTCGAAATGGCCGGTCGCGTGGCGTTAGCCGATGCCCCAGGTGATCGCGTTGCGGAGGATCTGGCGGTACTCCACCGTCTCCCAGGTGGCGCGAAGCGTTGGCGGCGTCGTGCCGTCGGGCGCGACGCTCGCATCGACGAAGGGCTGGCTGTTGGTCGCGGGCGTGTGGCAGTGGCCGGGGGCGATGTAGGTGACCGCGCCCGCGCCGAGCTTGCGCGTGTACCCGAGGATGCGCGTCTTGCCGTCCGGCTGGAGCGACGTGTCCTTCTCGTAGCTGAAGCCGAAGCCCGGCGGCGAAGGGTCCTTCTCCAGTTCGGTCGTGAGCAGGATGTCTGAAGCGGCCGGGTCGGCGACCTCGATCATGTAGAGTTCGTCCGTCGTCTCAAAGCTGTCGGGAAGGTCTTTCAGCAGCGGGTTGTGGTGGTCGTGGATGTCGATCCGGTAGCGGCGCACGGGCGGGTGGTTGATGAAGAAACCTCCGAGCGTCTCGTGGTGACTCGTCTTCACCATCGTGCGCTGCCGCTCGCCGGGGACGCGGGCTGCGCGTCCACCTGAGGTGCCGTGCAGCGCCAGCCAGCGGCCGCCCTCGCTAATCCAGTCGCGGACGACCCTGTTCTGCTCGTCGTTCGGATACGGCCCGGCGACGTAGGTGATCAGCAACCGGCTGCGCGGCAACCACGTCGCGACCTCGCTGAAGTCATTCCCAACAGACGCCGGGAGGCCCTTCTCTTCGAGCAATTCGAGGATCCTCAGCCGGGCATAGTCGTGGTCGTGGCCCGCGGGGAAGCCGAGCGGGAACCCGCCGGTGATGAGATGGGCACGGGTGGGAAGTTCGGTCACCATGACGGCGCCTCCGGAGAGATGTGCGACCGAGCCTACGGGACGGCGGGATGGGTGGGAAGCGAGGGCCGAGGGCCGAGTCCCGAGTTCCGAGTTCCGAGTGCAGCACGCAGGAGAGCGAACCGTGGTGTGAACCGCGACCGCAGGGAGCGGCAGCCTCAGGCGGTGAACCTGGCCGAGGCCACGGATCGGCCCACGAAGTGCACGCCGCGTCGGGCATCCCGCGGTGCTCGCCCGTGCCGCTTCCTGCGGTCGCGGTTCAACCTGAACCCACCGCCGTTAACCCCCTAATACAGCGCGCCCGCCGCCGCGAGCCCTGCGATCTCGTCGCTGCTGAACCCGGCGCCCTCGAGGATTTCGAGCGAGTGCTCGCCCCAGAGCGGCGCGCGGCGGATCGGGAGCCGCTCGCCGTCCCAGGTGATGGGTTCCTCCTGGACGACGGCGGATACGCCGGTGGGTAGCGGCAACTCACGGTAATCGCGGTTCATGGGCACATCGCGGCCGAGCAATTCCTCGAGGTCCTCCGCCGGACTCGCGGGGACGCCCGCGGCCTGGAGGAGCGCTGCGGCGCCCCAGTTGTCGCGGGTCCGCGTCCAGTCGCAGAGCGCCGCTTCGATCGTTTCGGCCTCGGCCAGTCGGCCCGCCAGC
>JAYUAG010000220.1:0-11441 GCA_043741475.1 Thermoflexaceae bacterium
TACTCCGCTATCTCGTCCGGCGAACCGAAAGAATCGCGCGTGCCGTGGAGGATGAGGGTGGGCGTTTTCATCGCTTGAAGGTGCGCTATCCGGTCGCCAGGCTCACGGCCGGGCGCGTGGAACGGGTAGCCGAGGCAGACGAGCGCGCGCACTCCCAGCTCGTCCGCCACCATGCTGGCGATGCGTCCGCCCATCGACTTGCCGCCGATCGCGACTCGATCGCCGCCACCGAGTCCGGCGACCACGGTCCGCCAGGTGGCGAGGAGGACGGCCGGCCGGTCCGGTCCGGGACGGCGTCCCTTGCGGCGGGCAGCCATGTAGGGAAACTCGAACCGCGCCACGCGCACACCATGCAACGCAAGCCCCGCGGCCATGGCGTTCATGAAGGGGCTGTCCATCGCTGCGCCCGCCCCGTGCGCGAGGACAAGCGTCACGGGCGCTTCGGCGGGACCGCTGAAGAGCAGTGGGGACGCTTCCATGAGTGGACAGTCTAGCGCGGCTGGGACTGCGGCGGCGGGCTGCTCACGATCGCCAGATGCTCAGCCTGTTGGCGGGCAACCTCACGGAATAGAGTCCGGACGGCGAGGCGGTGACGAGAAGCGACCGCAGGTCTGCCTCGAATTCCTCGACACGGTCGCCGAAGAGCGGCGGCGCGGTCGAGGACGAGGAGAACACGTTCGCGACGAGGTCATCGACCGTCCGCACGAGGACTCGTCCGTCCGGCGCCATGACTGACTCCGCCGGCTGGAACCCTGCCGCCCGAAACACTGCGTCTTCGTCCCCCGGTGAGGTATTCCTGATCCCCTTGCCGGCGCGACGGTCGGGCCCGAGGTAACGCTTGCGAAGTCCCGAAATCGCCTCGTCTGGCGGCGCGGGATGAGGTAGTCCAACGCGTCCCGCCGCCGCGAGGTACTCCGTGAGGTATGCGGAAGCGTCGACCTGGACCGCCGCGCCGCCCGTTTCGAGCATCGATTTCAGAATGCTCGCGACTCGCGGCCGGTTCATCCAGTGAAACGACGCGGCGAGAGTGGCGACGCGGAACGTCCCGAGCTCACCGGGGAGCTCTTCCGCCCTCATCTGCACCCAGCGGACGTTTCCGACCGCCCGTTCGTCGGCGAACCGCGCTGCCTCGGTAAGCATGTCGCCGTCGGGGTCGAGCCCTACTACAGTTTCGAAGGATGGGGCCAGTTCCACGGTGACGACGCCCGGGCCGCAACCGACGTCGAGCAATCGGCCGCGTCCATCGAGGCCAAGCGCCCCCGCGAGCGCGCTGGCGAGCATGGGGGAATAAGGGAGACGTCCCGTCCGGTAGTAGGCGGCCGCCCCCGCGAACAGGGTCTCGTCCCAGCGCCAGGTCTCCCAGGCGCGCTCCTGATCCGCCATCGCGTCACCTCATTGTGGGGCTAAGGACGACGTTGGACGCGGGCTTACGCGGAGGGATCCGCAGTACGCCGCTCTCGTCGCGTGAGCCACGGTACGACGCCCCCGAGAAGCGCGCTCCTGTCCGGTGGGCTATCGTGTCGCGGAGTCTACCGGGAGGGGCGCACGTTGGCAGACCAGCCCTTCGCAGGCGTGACCGTGGTCGAATTCGGCCAGTTCATCGCCGTCCCCTACGCCGCCCAGCTCCTCGCGGATGGTGGCGCGCACGTGATCAAGGTCGAACCCCATGAAGGCGACCCCACACGACACCTCGCCCCCATCATCCCCGGCGAGACGCGCCACTTCCTCTCGCGTAACCGCGGAAAACACTCGCTCCTGCTCGACCTGCGCCACGACAAGGCGCCGCGGATTATCGATGGGCTGCTGCGACAGGCCGATGTCGCCCTGTTCAACCTGCGTCCCGGGCTCGCCGACTCACTCGGCCTCGACTTCGCGACGCTCTCGGCGAAGTACCCGCGGCTCATCTGTGGCAGCGTCACAGCCTTTGGCCGCGAAGGCCCGGACTCCGGCCTGGCTGGGATGGATTATGTCGTGCAGGCACGCAGCGGCCTGATGGCGGCGATGGGCAAGGTCGTGGAGGGAATGCCCTCGGCCGGTGACAGCCCGATCGTCGACTACATGTGCGCGATGACGCTCGCCTTCGGCGTGACCTCGGCGCTCTTCCGCCGCTCCCAGACGGGCAGCGGCGGTGAAGTCGACGTCTCGCTCCTGGGGGCGGCTATGGCGCTCCAGGCCACGCTCTTCGCGCGCATCGGCGAGGTCGACGCAACGGCCGACGCGGAGTTTCTCGATTGGCTGGCGGAGGCGCGCGCCGCGGGCACACCGTTCGCTGAACAGCTCGCGCGAAGCTCCGGTGTGCGGCCGTCCTACATGACCACGGTCTACTACCGCACCTACCAGACGAATGACGGCGCAATCGGCATCGCCTGCGGCAGCCCTCAGCTGCGCCGCAAGTTCATGGTTGCAACGGGGGCCGAGGACGGGATGCTGGAGCGCATGTTGACGACGCCGCGCGAGGAGATCGCGCTCCACTATGCTGCCCTCCAGCGACAGATGGAGGACCTCTTCCGCAGCCGGACCACGGCCGAGTGGCAGGCGGCGCTCGATGCCCAGGGCGTGCCCGCCTCGCGCGTCCTGCTCCCGACCGAGCTCCTCCACGACGAACAGGTGGACGCGAACGGACTGCTGCATCGTTTCGAGCACTGGGGCGTCGGCGCGGTGACACTACTCGGCCCGCCCTTAAAGCTCGACGGCGACGGCTTCCGCCCCGGCCACGCCACCGCGCGCATGGGCAGCGAGTCGCGCGATATCCTCGCCGCACTAGGCCTCGACCCCGGAGAAGTCGACGACGCGATCGCCTCCGGCGCGGTAAAGTCCGGCTGAGCGCATCACAGGAGAGAAACGTGGACAATTACCAGGACTACGACGCACTCGGCCTCGCGGAACTTGTGCGGGAAGGCAAAGTGTCGGCGGACGAACTGCTGGACGCGGCGCTCGCGCGGACGGCAGCGGTGAACCCCGCGATCAACGCCGTCATCTTCCAGCGCGAAGGCAAAGCGCGGGCCGAGATCGCAGCCGGGCTCCCGGCGGGGCCGTTCACGGGCGTTCCCTGGCTGGTGAAGGACCTCTACGCCGACATCGCCGGCGAACCGATGACGAACGGCTCCCGCCTCTGGAAGGACAACGTCTGCACGATCGACTCCGAGCTGACGGCGCGTTGGCGGCGGGCGGGGCTCGTCATGTTCGGGCGGACGACATCGCCTGAACTCGGGCTCAGCCCGAACACGGAGAGCGCGCTGCACGGCTCGACGCGAAACCCCTGGAAGCTCACGCATTCGAGCGGCGGCTCCTCGGGGGGCGCTTCAGCCGCGGTGGCGGCCGGCATCGTCCCCGCTGCCCACGCGACCGATGGCGGCGGCTCGATCCGCATACCCGCGACTTGCTGCGGCCTCTTCGGCCTCAAGCCGACGCGCGGCCGCAACCCCGCGGGACCGCTGAGCGGCGAAGGCTGGGGCGGCATGTCCGCTGCGCACGCGGTGACCCGCTCGGTGCGCGATTCAGCCGCACTGCTCGACGCTACGGCAGGCCCAGACCTCGGCGCTCCCTACTGGGCGCAGCCGCCTGCGCGGCCGTTCCTCCAGGAATTGGGGGCGCCCATGGGGAAGCTCCGCATCGCCTTCTCCGTGCAGGGCTGGCTCGGCGTCGAGATTGACGGCGAGTGCATCGCCGCGGTGGAAGACGCGGCCAAACTCTGCCGTGACCTCGGCCACGAGGTCGAAGAGGCATCGCCCGAATTCGACACGGAGGCGTTTGGCGCCGCGACCGGCATCGTCATCGGTACGAACATCGCGGCCACGCTCACGGCGCGCGCGGCCGAGCTCGGGATAGAGCTGGGGCCCGACGATACCGAGGCCCAGACCGAGGCGATGCGTGACTTCGGCTCGCACATGACGGGCGAACGCTACGTCGGCGCGATGCGGACAATCCATGCGACGGGCCGGGCGCTGGCGCGGTTCATGGAGCGATACGACGCATTCCTCACGCCCACAATGGCGACCGTCCCCATGGAGCTCGGCCGCCTTTCACTCTCCCGCACGGACGGGAACGGCTACGCGACGGACGTGCGCCGCGCGATCGCCTTCACGTCGCTGTTCAACGCGACGGGACAGCCGGCGATGTCCGTGCCCTTGTGGTGGAGCGCCGATGGCTTGCCCGTGGGCGTGCAGTTCGCGGGCCGCTACGGGGACGAGGCGACACTCTTCCGCCTGGCGGCGCAGCTCGAAGGGGCGCGTCCGTGGTTCAACCGTCGGCCGCCACTCTAGCGATCCAGCCCTTCGTATCATAGATCTCGTCGAGGAACTTCTCCCAGCTGGCGTTGCGGAACTCTTCAGTAAGCCCGCTGCCGCCGACGCTGAGGTCGGGCATCCGAGTCGAGTCCGGGCGGGTGGACGGGATCGGGCCGGCCGCCTCAGGAACCTCGTCGGTTTGGTCTGCGGGAGGATTCATCCCGCAAGGATAACGTGCAGGGTGGATTCCGCGCCAAACCTGCTTCAACTCCCTGCGAGCTCTGCGAGGTGCTCCTTGAGGGACTGGCGGACCGACCACCAGACCTCCGCGCCGTCGAGATCCGTGATGGCACCCCAGTTCGCCGCCACCTTGTCTGCGTCCGGCGATTCGAGCTTGATCCCCTCATTGCGGACGATGGCGGCGCGGCTGTAGCGGCCGGACGACGCCTCGATCACCATGCCGCTGCTCGAGCAGTCGGGGCTGCAGAGATAGGTGACCGCGGGGGCGACGAAGTCCGGGCTCATCGACGCCTGGCGCGCTTCGTCCATGCCGCCGCCGAGGCCGATGGTCATGCGCGTCGCGGCGCCGGGCCCGAGGCAGTTGACCGTGACGTTGTACTTCGCCCCTTCGAGCTTGGCGACGTTCATCAGGCCGATGAGTCCGCCCTTCGCGGCGCCGTAGTTCGCCTGGCCGAAGTTGCCGACGAAGCCGCTGTTCGACGACGTGAGCACCACGCGGCCGTAGCTCTGCTGGCGGAAGACGGGCCAGGCGTGATGGAGCACGTTGTAGGCGCCCGTGAGGTGCGTGTCGATGATCGCTTGCCAGTCCTCTGGCTTCATGTTGTGGAGGGCCTGGTCGCGCAGGAAGCCGGCGTTTGAAACGACGATGTCGAGCCTGCCCCAGGTGTCCATGGCCTGCTTGACCATGCCGTAGGCGGCTTCGTAGTCGGAGACGCTTCCGTCGTTCGCGGCCGCCTCGCCGCCGAGCGCCTTGATCTCCGCGACGACGGCTTCGGCGACCGGCTCCTGGCCGCCCCGGTTACTGAGGTCCAATCCGAGGTCGTTGACGACCACCTTCGCGCCGTGGCGGGCGAGGTCCAGGGCGACCGAACGGCCGATGCCGCGTCCGCCACCGGTGACGAGTGCAACCTGTCCTGCGAGTGAGATAGCCAAGGAACACCTCCGGAGTAGTGATGAGTGATCCGCATCGAGCGATGAGGGCGGATTCTAGCGGACGCGCGCCGATTGTGCGTGGCCGGTGCTGAGGCCGGGCGCGCCGGGGGCAGTGTGGGCCGACTTCTATTCGTCATCCGGTTGAAACCTCGTGGTAACGAGCGCGCCCGAACCTGACTGCGGAGGTTGCAATGACCGTCTTTCGTTCGATCCGCGTGCACATGGCCGACCGGCCCGGTGCGCTTTCCGCCATCACCGCCGCGCTCGCCGCCCACGGCGTTGACATCGTCCGCCTCGACGTCGTGTCTCACGAAGGCGAAACCGTCGTCGACGACCTCTACCTGTCCGCTGACGATGAGGAGGCGATCTACCGGGCCACGCACAGCTTCTATGGCGACGTGGCCGTTCGCGGGTTCGAGTCGGCGGGTGGGGACATACCCAACGCCATGGCCACGGCACTCGCAGCGATCGCAGCCGCCCGCAGTCCCGTCGAGGCAGCCGGCCTGACCGCCGCGGGCGCGCTGACGGTGGTCAACGGCGACGAGGCGTTGCTGCTCCGCTGTTCCTCCAGTGGTGGGCTGTCGGCGATCGCCGGCCCAGCCCCCTCGATTGCGCCAACTGAGGCGTTCGCCGGCCGTTGGAGCCTCGAACACGAGTCCGCACTCGCTGTTGCAGCGACCAGCGGGTGGGCGCCAGACGCCTTCAAGGCTTTTTTCGGGGCCTGGTGGGTAGCGATGGCGCCGCTCGGCAAGCGAGACGTACTCGTTTTGGCGCGAAGGCTCGACATGCCGTTCTACGCGGGCGAACTGCACCGCCTTCTCGCTTACGCGTCCGCGGCGCACGCGATCCGCTCGCTGACGGACCCGGCCGCCGTTACGGATCCACCCGCGAGCGATTGGATCCTGCCGTCGGGTGCGTTGGTCTACCCAACCGTTTCTGCACAACGGGAAACAGCCTCCGACTAGCGGTGCGCGTCCCGCACGTACGCAAAAGGCCGATGCGGTAGCATGCGCGCAATGATGCAGCACATCCCCGAGCAGGCCCATGCCTGACAGCGGCCCGCCCGTGCCGGCGCGTGTCAGCCACTATCGCACCGTGGGCCGCCTGGGCGCGGGCGGCATGGGCCAGGTGCTCGAAGCCGTCGACCTGCGCGACGGCAGCCACCTCGCCCTCAAGCTGATGTGGCCGAACCTCGCAGTGGACCCGGCCTTCCAGGAGCGGTTCGAACGCGAAGCGCACGTGGCCGCACTCCTGCGGTCGCCTTACACCGTCCACCTGATCGACTACGGCGTGGCCGACGGCTCGTACTTCCTCGCGATGGAGTTCGTCGAGGGCGAGACGCTCGACGCCAAGCTCAAACGCGAAGGCGCGCTCGCTCCGCCCGAAGCCCTGCATCTTGCGATCGATATCGCCCGAGCTCTGGAAGAGGCGGAGGCGCGAGAGGTGGTGCATCGCGACCTTAAGCCCGAGAACGTGATGATCACTCCGGAGGGCCGCGCCAAGGTGACCGATTTCGGCGTCGCACGTGACGCCGGCGCGGGGGCGCTCACGATGACCCAGGCCTTCATAGGCACCCCTCAATACGGGGCGCCAGAGCAGTTCGAGGGGGTCACCGACAGCCGTTCGGACCAGTATTCGTTCGGCGTGATCCTGTTCCGCATGCTTACGGGCGCTCCGCCGTTCAGCGGCACGGTCTTCGAGCTGCGCGATCATCACCGGATGTCCCCGGTCCCGGTCGAACGGCTGGCGTCTCTCCCGGCGGGGTTGCAGGCGACCGTGATCCGCTGTCTCGCGAAGTCCCCCGCGGACCGGTTTCCGAACATCCCGTCCTTGCTGCGGGCGCTTCGCGGCGTGCAGGCCGCGTTCTCGGCGCCAGCCGCCGAAATAGCCCCGGCATCATTCGTCCCGCCGGCGCCAGTCCCGGCGCCACCTCGCACCGACTCGTGGACCTCGCAGCCATCCGCGCCGTACCCGCCCACCCCGTCAGTGGCAGCTTCAGCGGCCCCGGGCGTGGTGCGGCCGCGGTCGCGGCGCGGACTGCTGACCGCCGTCATCGCCGGCGCGCTCGTCGCCGCCGCTCTCACGGCCGGGGTGCTCTTCGCCACGCGCGGTGGCGGGGACGACAAGGCCAGCAGTGACGATGACGGCTCCTCGGCTGGCGCCACCGAGACGTCCGAAGCTGGTAGTCAACCCTTGAACAAGGGCGGCAAGCTGCATGTCGCCGTGCCTGTGCTCAACGCTACCGACCTTGGTAACGCCGTCCCCGGCGAGGCGCTCTACGAGACGCTTATCGTGATCGACACCCAGGGGGTGACGTCCGCAGGCCTTGCTGAGAGCTGGGAGCAGTCGGATGCGACCACACTCGTCCTGAAGATCCGCGAAGGCGTCGCGTTTCATGACGGTGTCGTATTGGACGCCGCCGTCGTCGTCGCTTCGCTCAAGGAGTACGGCGTCGGGCCGGGGCGGGGCACCAGCCTCATCCGCATCAAGACGATCACTGCCGTCGATTCGCACACCGTGCGCATCGTCTACGCGGCGCCCGAACCGAAGGCGATCGCCGACCTTGCGGCGACGCCCATCCGCAAGCCGGGTAGCAACCCGGCGAAGGGGCCGATCGGTACGGGGCCCTTCGCCTTCGCCGAATACAAGCCGGGCCTGACGCTCACGATCCAGCGGTTCGAGCATTACTGGGACAGCCCTACGCTCCTGGACGAGATCACCTTCTTCCTCGCGGTCGACTCGGGCGTGCGGCGCGCCGGGCTCCAGACGGGAGAGTTCGACGTCGTCACGGAGCTGTCGGCTGGCGAGTTCATCGGCCTCGGCAGCGGGCTGCTGCTCGGCGTCTGCGAGTTGAAGAACTACGCCTACCGCGAAGGCGTCGTGATCGGCTGCCACGGGACGGCTTTCGGCGCGACGGCCGCGCTCGACTATGCGCGGGCGGCCGCGAAGTAGCGCTCGGTCAATCAGGGCTGAGCGATTCCGTGGCGCGCGCCGTCCCGCCCTCACCCCCGACCCCTCTCCCGCTGCGGCAGGAGAGGGGAGCCCTCATTCCCTTGCCGGACCCGCAGCTACGTTGGTGTGGCGCCGGGTCAGGCCAACTTACGCACAATCGCCTCGACGACGCGGGCGCAGTCCAGCATCTCGGGGATGACCAAGTATTCGTCCTTCGTGTGCTGGTTGTAGCCGCCGCGCCCAATGACGACGCTGGCGATACCCTGGCCGCGAAAGACGTTGCCATCTGTGCCGCCCCCGACCGGGTGAGGGTCGGGCTCCATGCCGAGTTCGCGCAGGACGCTGAACACGAGATCGGCCGCCGGGTCGCCCGGTTCGAGCTTGTAACCGGGGTAGCCGAGGCGGAAGCGGCCCTCCACACGCGCGCCCGGGTGACGCGCCTGCACCTCGGCGAGGTGCGTTTTCGCGCCCGAGACGAGCGTCTCCACTTTCTCGAATTCCATCGACCGCATCTCGCCTTGGACCTGGCAGTGCTCGGGCACGGCGTTGCGGACGAGCCCGCCGTGGATCGTGCCGACGTTACCGGTGGTCTCGAAGTCAATGCGGCCCTGGGGCATACCGAGCACGGCCTCGGCTGCGATCGTGATCGCGGGGATGCCCTTCTCCGGCTCAACTCCGGCGTGGGCCGCCTTGCCGTGCACTTCGATCTCGTAGGTGTAGTGATAGGGCGCCTGGCCCTGGATCGCGGATGGTGGCCCACCGCTGTCGATCACGACGGCGACCTTCGCACTGATGCGGCCGTAATCCATGTTCTGGGCGCCCACAAGGCCGATCTCTTCGCCCCGGCTGATCGCGACCTCGATTGGGCGGGTTGGGACTTCGTCCTCGATCGCCGACTGGATGACCTCGAGGATGACCGCGCACCCCGCCTTGTTGTCCGCCCCGAGGATGGTCGACCCGTCCGTGCGGATGATGTCGGGGCCATCCCAGATGGGCTGGATGCCGCGGCCGGGTTCGACCGTGTCCATATGCGCCGAGAGGAGGATCGGCTCGCCCGTTCCCGGACGCCACGCGAGGACGTTCCCGGCGGCGTCCGGCGAGCACTCCAGCCCAAGCGCCAGCAAGCGCGTCTCCAGCTCGTCCGCGATCGCGTCCTCATCGCCGGAGGGCGAGTCGATGGCGACGAGTTCGAGAAATGTCTGGACCATGCGGTCCCGGTTGATCATCAAGTGGCTCCGGCGCGAGTCAGTTTACGGAGAATAGCGCCAGGCGGGACTACGGGTGTTCGGCCATGCCGTGGCGCAGCTCCATCACCAACTCCCGGAAGAGCGCCCCCCGTACTCGGGCGTATCCACGGTCTTCGCCGGCAACAGTGAATCCGCATTTCTCGAGCACCCGGATCGAACCCGCGTTGTCCGCAGCCACGTGAGCGCGCAAGGGCCGTTCGCCCACCAGTTCGAGGAACTGGCGGAGCGCTGCCGTTGCGATTCCCTGTCCCCAGAACTCGCGGCCGAGCCAGTATCCCACCTCACGCGATCCGTCGTCGCCGTAGCAGACCGCATTCCCTGCGACCTCCTCATCGGCAAGGATCGTGCGCTTCACGACCGTCTCGTCCCGGAGCAATCCTGCCCAGTGCGTGTCGTGCTCGGCGCGGTCGCGTGAGTCGAATGCGGCCATCAGATTCGCCGCGCCGTCCGACTGATGGGCAAAGAACACCGGGATATCAGATCCAGTTACGTCCCGGAGGGTGACGCGCGGAGTGCGTTCCACTGCCATCGCTCCACCTTAACCTCCACCAACGCAGACGGCCCGCCATCACTGACGGACCGTCGAATAAACAACAAGCGCCGTTTGCCAATGACCAACGGCCAATGGCCAACGGCCGCTAGATGTCCAGCATCTGCGCGACGCGCTCGCGGTGGAAGTCGGCGTCGCCCCAGAAGAGCTCGGCCCGCTTCTGGCGGCGGAAGAAGAGCTGGATGACGTAGTCCTTGGTGAAGCCAATACCGCCGTGGATCTGCTGGCCGTGAGCCACGACCCGACGGCTGGCGTCGCTGCACCAGGCCTTCGCCATGGCCACGTCCATGTCGGCGGAGTCTTCGTTTTCGCTCGTCGCCCAGGCGGCCTTATACATGATGAAGCGCATGCCATCGACGTCGGTGACCATGTCGGCGGCCTTGTGCTGGATCGCCTGGAAGGAGCCGATGGGGCGGCCGAACTGGACGCGTTCCTTGGCGTAGTTGACCGAGATCTCGAAGTCCTTCTGCGCGAGCCCGACGAGGTAGGCGCACTCGAGCGCCGTGGCCATGTTGCGCGTCCGGCCGGCCGTGCCCGCGTCCATGTTGATGATGTCGCGATTGTTGACCTTCACGTTCTCGAAGATGACCTCGGCCTGCTTGTCGCTGGCGATCGTCTTGAGCACGGTGACCTTCACGCCCGCCGCCGTGCGGGCGACGACGTGGTCGTGCAGCTGACCGTCGGCGCCGCGCGCGACGACGTGGAGGAAGTCGGCGACGTTCGCGTCAGGGACGAAGAGCTTGGTGCCGTTAAGGACGACGCCGTCGCCATCGGCCGCGGCCTTCATCTGGATGCCGTCACGGTCCCACCGGCCCGAGGGCTCGGTGATCGCATAGGTGTGGATCTGCGAACCGTCGGCGATCTTCGGCAGCCAGTAGCCCTTCTGGGCATCGTTCCCAGCGGCGATGATCGTCGCGGCGCAGACCTGGTTGGGGATGAACGGGCCGGGAAGGAGGGCGCGGCCCGTCTCTTCGACGAGGACACAGAGGTCGAGGAAGGAGAACCCGGCGCCGCCCTGGGCCTCGGGGACCATGAGCCCGTGCCAGCCGAGGTCGGCCATCTTCTTCCAGAGGTCTGGGCTATAACCCTTGTCGTCCTCTTCCATGGCGCGGACGTGCTCTTCGGGGCACTCCTTTTCGAGGAACTCACGAGCGGAGTTTTTCAGCAGTTCCTGCTCTTCACTGAGGCCGAGATCCATGCGGGCGGTCATCCTTCGGGAGTGATAGGCGCAGGTCGCAGAGGGCTCCCGGCGCAGCGCGCGGATTGTAGCAGGATGTTCCGCGAACGGCGAAC
>JAYUAG010000221.1:0-4950 GCA_043741475.1 Thermoflexaceae bacterium
ATCGTCTTCACCCGGAACGCGACCGAATCGATCAACCTCGTGGCGCGCGCCTGGGGCGATGCGAACCTGGACGAGGGCGACGAGGTCGTGCTCACGGAGATGGAGCACCATTCGAACATCGTCCCCTGGCAATTGCTGGCGCAACGCCGCGGGGCGCGCCTCCGTTACGTTGCGATCACAGACGACGGCTACCTCGACCTCGCCAGCCTGCGCGCCATCGTTTCTTCGCGGACCAAGTTCGTGAGCGTCGTGCACGCTTCGAACGTGCTGGGGACGATTAACCCGATCGCGGAGATCGCGGAGATCACCCACGCGGCCGGGGCGCTGCTGCTCGTCGACGGGGCGCAAAGCGCTCCGCACATGCCCGTCGACGTCAACGCCCTGGGCTGCGATTTCTTCGCCTTTAGCTCCCACAAGATGCTCGGGCCGACCGGTGTTGGCGTCCTCTGGGCGCGGCCCGGACTGTTCGAGGGGATGATGCCCTTCATGGGCGGCGGCGAGATGATCTCGCTCGTCCGCCCGGAGATGTCGACGTGGGCGGCCGGTCCGCACAAGTTCGAGGCGGGCACGCCGAACATCGCCGACGTGATCGCCTTCGGGGCGGCGCTTGATTACCTCGACGCGCTCGGCATGGACGCCGTGCGAGAGCACGAGCGTTCGATCACGGCCTACGCGATGGAGCGGCTCGACACCGTCCCCGGTGTCGTCATGCACGGCCCACGGGACGTGGCCGACCGTGGTGCCGCCGTGAGCTTCAGCCTCGGCGACATCCACCCGCATGACGTCAGCCAGGTGCTCGACACCCACGGCGTCGCCATCCGCGCAGGCCATCACTGTGCCCAGCTGCTGATGCGGCGCCTCGGCGTGCCGGCCACGAACCGGGCGAGCTTCTACATCTACAACACCGAAGACGAGGTGGAGACGCTGGTCGAGGCGCTCCATGCCACGCGAAAGTTGTTCGCGTGACGACAGCCACGGACCCGATGCTGGACGATCTCTATCGTGAGGTGATCCTCGACCACGCCCGCCGACCGCGGAATCGGGGCGCGCTGGCGGAGGCGACCCAGCGCGTCGCCGGGTTGAACCCGGTCTGCGGCGACGAAATCGAGCTCGACCTCATCATCCACGGCGGCACGGTCGGTGATGTCGCCTTCCGCGGGCAGGGCTGCTCGATCAGCCAGGCGAGCTGTTCGATGCTGACCGAACGGGTCAAGGGCCTTAGCGTTGCCGAAGCGGGCCGGGTCGCCGACGATGTACGGACCTTACTTACGGGAATGGGGCCATCGGGCCGCGAGGTTTCCCGCCTCGACGGGCTCGGTGACCTTGGTGACCTCGAGCTGCTCGCAGGAGTGGCGAAGTTCCCGGTACGGGTGAAATGCGCACTACTCTGCTGGAACGTGCTCGAAGAGGGTCTTCAGCAGGCAACACTCTCTGGAGGATCAGATGGCAGCAACGGAAACAGCTGAGAAAATCCCCACCTACGAGGAACTCCGCGAAAAGCTCTCCGAGGTGAAAGACCCTGAGATCGACATGAGCATCGTCGAACTCGGCCTCGTCTACGACATTACCTTCGACGCCGGGCTCGTGACCGTGACGATGACCCTCACCAGCCCCGGCTGCCCCCTCGGCCCCGTCATCCGCGGCGAAGCGTACGCCAAGATGAAGGAGTTCCCTTCGGTGAAGGACGTGGACGTGAACATCGTCTGGAACCCACCATGGGACCCCAAGACGATGGCGAGCGAAGACGTGCGGATGGCCCTCGGGATCTGGTGAACCAGCGCCCACGGGAACCGCGCGCGTAAGCAACCGGACGGCATCCACCATCTCGATCGTCGAGCTGTGCGCGCCCGTCCGAACCGCGCGCGTAAGCAAGCGGGCTGCGTCGACCCACCCGGGCATTTGTTCCCCGGGGGCTAACGAATGGCCCGCAGGATTCCGAGAGCCGCGCCCAGCGTGAGCGACCCGACACCGACGGGTGCGCCCTGTCCGAGGAGCGAGCCAAGCAGGCCCGCGTCGGGCTGGCTGACGCGCCAGGAGGCGAGGCTGGGCACGGGCGCGAGCCCGTAGACGGCCACGATTTCGCTGGCATCGAACCAGGTAGCGTGGCAGGCCCCACACGTGTCGAGTTGGATGCCCGCCTGCTCGAAGCGCTGCATAACGCCGTGCCCCGCGGGGCAGTCCAGCGGTGGCAGCGGAAGCTTGCATTTCGCACAGACGCCATCGGGTTTCAGGTGGGCGAAACAGGCTCGACAGACGCGCGGCAGCATCGCAGAACGCAGCGCCGGGTGGTCGGTGCGCTCGTCGGCCACCCCGCCGGAGAGTGAGCCGGCTTCCGCCCAGAAGCCGTAACACGCCGGACAGAGGCGAGGGGTGGGTGTTCGACACAGTACGGGCAGCGGAGCGCCGCCGGCGGTTCCGGCGCGGCTTCTGCGGGGGCGGGGACCGGGGCGATGTCCCACGTACTGCTTTCGTGGCGGTAGCGGTCGCGGGCGATGGCGAGCCAACTCGTCGTCGCTGAGGCGCTTCATGGGATCAGAATCGGCGCTGAAGGCGTGGACGGGAGAGTGGCCGACCCTCCTGGGCTCGCTGACGCTGGCGCCCTGGGGCGACCGTGTGCGACATGTCCTAGAATGACCGCGAGGATTCCGGATGACTTCTTCCCGCGCACCCAATGACCAGAACACAGACGCAGCCTTACTGTTAACGCTCTGGACGCGATGCTCGCCCATGCCCCGCGAAGACGCTGGCGATAGGGTGCGTCAGATGAAGCTTGCGTTCCTGGCGGCCCACGCGTTGGAGCGGAGGGATTTTCGCGCCCTCGACCTGTCCTTTTACGGCTGGACCTGGGGGCCGATGTCCAACGAAGTATGCGATGCATGGCGCTTGCTCGAACAGGCGGCGCTGATGGAGAGCGAGGAACATCTCATCGTCACACGGACCGGGGAGGCCCTTGCCGGTGAATTCTACGAGGACGTGCTTCGCGACGAGCGGAACCTCCCGGTACGCGAGGTGTTCGATGGGGTCGCGGCAGAGTGGGGAGGACGCGCCCTCGAGGACCTGTTGGAGCGCGTCCAGACGATGCATGCAGCTGCAGCCGGCGAGATGGCCCTCGCGCCGCCGGCCGGGGAGGCGAACGCGCTCTTCATCGATGACGGGTGGCTGGAGACGCTTGCGCTCGTCCTTCACCCCTCGATGGTCGCCCCGATCCAGGCGGGCGTTGCGGACTTCCGATCGGGCAGGTTTCGTGTCGCCTGAACGAGGACCGTGGCGGGCTCGGCTCTCGCTCTTCTACGTGGACCAGTTGCAGGAACGGCGGTATCGGAGTCGCGTCCCGGAGATCCAGCGCCGCTTGCGGTTGCTATTGCAGGATCCATACGCGGCCGCGGGCGCCGAGCGCTTGCGGCACACCTACACCGGGCTGCGGAGCGCGCGGGTTTCGGCGAGCAAGCGCCTGATTTACCGAATCTGCGAGGAGTGCCAGCGGCTGAGGGAGCAGGAGCGATGGGCGCTCGATTGCTGCCTTGACCCGCAGACCGAATTGCGGATGGTAAATGTGCTTTGTCTCTCAGAACACTACGCCAATGTTCCCGAGCGATTCGCCTTCCAATCGTGAGGGCTCGCCTCGCTCGCGTGATAGACTCACGTCCCATGCCTGACTTTGAACTGAGCGATTCCTTCCGCATCCACTACGAGACCTGGGGCGAGGCCGAGGCGCCCGCCGTCGTGTTGCTTCATGGGTTCACCAGTAGCAATCGCATGTGGGGCGGCCAGGTGGAGGCGCTCGCGAGCGACTACTTCGTCGTCGCGCCGGATATGCGTGGCCACGGCCAGACCACATCGCCGGAGAGCCTGGATGAATACGGCATCGAGCGTTACGCGGAGGACCTCGGCGCGCTACTGGATCACCTCCAAATCACGGCATGCGCGCTGGTGGGCTGTAGCTTCGGAGGCATGGTGGCACTCCAGTTCGCCACCACCTGGCCCGAGCGCGTCGCCTGCCTGGTCGTGAGTGACGCCTCGCCGGCGTACGAGCGGGAGGACTATGACGACCGTTTTCGCGCACGTGAAGCAGGGATGCGGGAGCACGAGGAGATCGCCCGTGTCCACGGCACGGCCACGCTGGGGAAGCGGCTGGCGGCGGGCATCGGCGACCCCTTTCTCGCGGAGGGCATGCGCAAGCGCTACGCGAAGCTCGACACGAACGGCTTTCTCGGCGCGGCGTTGACCCGGCGGACGCGGCCAGACCTGACGCCGCTCCTGGGCGAGCGGCTGACCATGCCGGTCATGCTGTGCGACGGCGACGCCGACCCGGTCTATTGCGCGCTCGAGGTAATGGCTCGCGAATTGCCGGGCGCGCGCGTCGTCACGTTTAAGGGTGCGGGGCACGGGCTCCCGGCGGTGCGGCCGGAGCAGTTTACGGAGACGCTGTTGCGGTTCCTCAGGGATGTCGAGGACGGTGTGGCGGTCTGGGGTCGGATGTCCGTGTGAGTCGCGCGGGGCTCCCTCATGAGCAGCGCAGCGCAGCCGTCCCTGCCGAGGCTCGTCGTCGCCCACAGTTGAGGGCGGCATTATTTTGCACGGCAAGCTGGGAAACGGTTGAAGGGGTGGGCCTTGGTGGGCTTGCCTCGAGCGAAGTAGGGGGCATGCGCAGGCGGGGTCGGCGCTGCGGGGGGAAGCGGTGCGGGCGGCGGGGGAGGAGTTGGCTCGCTCCGTTTTGGCGCTGGCGGCGGATCCGGTGGGCGTGGCGCAGGCGAGGCATGATGGCCGCCCAGGTGGTCGCCCAGCGGCCGTTCTTATCGGCGCAACGGAGAGCGAGAAGGGCGTTGATGCTGGGGATCGCCCACTGCATCCGCGCGCCTTTGAGGCGGGCCTGGACGACGTGCTTGTTCGCGCTCTCGACGATGCCGCTGCCGATACAGTACCCGGCCAAGCAGGCTACGCTTTCTGGTA
>JAYUAG010000222.1:0-11429 GCA_043741475.1 Thermoflexaceae bacterium
TCCCCCTCGCCAACGTTAGCCGCCGCTCTCGTAGGCTGCGGGCGTGACCAACGAACGTGCCGTCGCCCCGGTCACCGAGGTCGCCCGCTACTTCTTGCGCCTCGGCTGTATCGCCTTCGGCGGCCCCGCCGCCCACATCGCACTCATGCGGCGCGACCTCGTGAGCCGCCGGGCCTGGCTGACGGACGAGGAGTTCACCGACCTCCTTGGGGTAACGAGCCTCATCCCTGGCCCGAATTCGACCGAGATGACGATGTATCTCGGCGGCCGGCGCGCGGGCTGGCGCGGGCTCTGGGCGGGGGGCGCAGCCTTCGTCGGCCCGGCCGTCGCGATCGTCCTCGCGCTCGCGTGGGCGTATGTCCGCTGGGGCACGACCCCGGGCGGCCAAGCCATCCTCTTCGGCCTCCAACCCGTCATCCTGGCGATCGTCGTGCAGGCGGTCTGGGGCCTTCGCCGGGCGGTCCTGAAGGGGCCGGCCACCCTCGTCGTCGCCCTCGCCGTAGCGGCGCTGGCGCTCGCCGGTGGGGACGAGATCCTGCTTCTGCTCGGCGCGGGACTTGCGCTCCTCGGGCTCTCGCTCGCGAGCGGCGGGCGACTCACCGCGACGTGGAGAGCGCTACGCGCGGGCGGCGCCGCTCTCTTCGCGTGGCCTGTCGTGACCGTGGGCTTGCCCGTGTTCCCGGCGTTCTTCCGCCGCCCCGAGACGCCGGGCGCGGGGCTCGGCGAACTCTTCCTCGTCTTCCTCAAGATCGGCGCCACCCTATACGGGAGCGGCTACGTGCTCGTCTCGTTCCTCCAGGCCGAGTTCGTCGATGGCCGCGGCTGGATTAGCCAGCAAGAGTTGCTGGACGCGGTCGCGGTAGGCCAGTTCACGCCCGGCCCGGTGTTCAGCTCAGCGACCTTCGTCGGCTACCTGGTGCTCGGGCTCCCCGGTGCGCTCGTCGCGACCGCGGGGATCTTCCTGCCCTCGTTCGTGTTCGTCGCAGCGACACACCCGGTCCTCCCTCGCCTGCGGAAGCTGCCCTGGGCGGCGCCGTTCCTCGACGGCGTGAACGCTGGCGCGATCGCGCTGATGGGGGTTGTTACGTTCCAGCTTGCACGGGATGCGCTCGACAACGCCTTTCAGCTCGCGATGCTTGCGGTCGCGGCGGCCGTGCTGGTCCGGCTCAACCCGAACAGCGCCTGGCTGATCGCGGGCGGAATCGCCGCCGGGCTGCTGCACGCGGCCATCACCTGACTTCGCGCTTCATCATCCGTTGGGCCACACGCGTGGCCCCTTCGCGATCGCCGGGCGCGAGGCGACCGTCCAGCACCAGGGCTGCCAACCGCTCCTTAATCGGCTTTATCCAGGGCCCTGGGGGGCGGTCGAACATCGCCACGAGGTCGTCGCCACTGAGTGGGCTCTGTCCGCGGAGCATCTCCGCGTCTTCACTCGCTACCGTGCGGCAGGCGGCTTCGAGGGTGTCGTGGAATTCGTGGTCGTCGTAGGTGTGGCTGGCGTTGTCCGCCCGTTTGAGCGCGACAAGGTCTTCCCAGAGTCCCTCCGAACGCGCGATGAAGCGCCGCACCGAGCGCCGATCCTCCACGCGCGGCCGGTCCATATGCCGCCGCACGAGCAGCTCCACCTCGCGCGCGTCCTTGCGCCCGACGCCCAGGCGCGCCAGCAGCGGCTTCGCCATGTCCGCGCCCACGGCGTCGTGCCGGTAGAAGCCCCATTCGCCGTCCGGCTTGCGATGGCGCGTGGCTGGCTTACCGAGGTCATGGAGGAGCGCCGCCCAGCGTCGCAGGGCGACCCCCTCCCCGCCCGCGATTGCCTCCACGGTCGCGACGGTGTGGCCCCAGACATCGAAGCGATGGAAGCGGTTCTGTTCGCACCCCACCATCGGCAGCAGCTCCGGGAGGACGACGGCGAGCGCCCCCGTTTCGCGCAGCAGCTCAAGTGCGGCCGCCGGCGCCCCGCCACAGAGGAGCTTCTCAAGCTCGGCTGTCACGCGCTCCTGGCTGAGCGTGGCCAGCAGCGGCGCCGTTTCCGTCATCCCCGCGAGCGTGCCCCTTTCTACCGTGAACCCCAGCTGGCTGGCGAACCGCAGCCCCCGCAGGATGCGCAGTGGGTCTTCGCGGAAGCGCGCGGCTGGCTCGCCCACCGCTCGAATGAGCCGCGCCTCGATGTCCGTCCCGCCCCCAAAGGGGTCGCGCGCGCGGCCGCTTACCGCATCCTGCGCGATCGCGTTCATCGTAAAGTCGCGCCGCGCGAGGTCGCTCGCGATCGTGCCGCCGAGGCTCACCTCGGGCCAGCGCGTCGCGCCATACGTTTCGCCGCGAAAGGTCGTGATCTCGGTCCAGCGTCCGTCGAGCTGTACGCCCACGGTGCCAAATCGCTTTCCCACGCTGGATGTGGGCAGCCGACATCTGGCGGCGAGCGCCTCGACTTCCTCGGGAAGCGCGCTCGTGGCGAAGTCTTCGTCTCCGCCGGTGCGGCCCAGGAGTTCATCCCGCAGCGCGCCACCGACCACCCACAGCTCGTGGCAAGCCTCGGCGAACGCCTGGACGAGGGCGGCCCGTTCGTGTTCCACGGAACTACGATCTGCGATGGCTCGCGGGCGCGCAATTTTGAGATGGTCCGCGGCTGAGGAAGGTTCCGAGAAGCAGCAACTTTGACGGCGCCGGACCATCCCGCCCTCACCCCCAGCCCCTCTCCCACTGCGGTGGGCGAGGGGAGTGAACCGCGGACGAACTCGGGTATGGTTCTCTGCGGAGCGGAACTGAGTCCTTCGCGGTGGCGGCCGGGGGCGGCGAGGGCTACCCTCGGTCGCACCGAACCTCTCCGGGAGCGGCCGACCGTGCAGTACTACGCCTGGCGGTTCGCCCACATCGTCTTTCCGCGGCTCCCTCTGCCTTGGTCCTACGCCGGCGCTCGGCTCTGTGGCCGCGGCGCCTTCGCCTTCTGGGCGCGCGGGCGCCGCGCGACCATCTGGAACTTCCGCCACGTCCTCCCCGGTGCGCCGCTGGAAGAAGTCCGCCGCGTGGCGCGGCGTTCGCTCGAGAACTACTGCTGCTACCTCGTTGATTTTATGCGGCTGCCATCGCTTTCGGCAGAGACGATCATGGCCGCCTGCGACACCGATGACGCCGTCGCCTGTCTTGCGTCGGCATGTGCCGGTGGCCGCGGCGCGATCGTTTCGCCAGTGCACTTCGGAAACTGGGATGCCGGCGCCTGCGCCGTGGCGCTGCGTGGTAACCCAATGACGGTCGTGGCCGAGACCTTTCCCGACCCGCGCCTGAATCGCATGGTTGTCGGCGCGCGCGAACGCCACGGGTTACGCGTCCTCCCGCTGGAGAAAGGTGGCCTGCCCATCATGAGGGGCCTACGACGGCGCGAGACGGTCGCACTCTTCATCGACCGCCCAAAGCCGGGCGAAGGCGTCACCGTATCGTTCTTCGGCCACCCGGTGGACGTGCCCGCCGGCCCCGCGCACCTTGCCCTGCGCACGGGCGCGGCCTTGATTCCCTGCGGCGCCCCGCGGCTGCAGACCGGCCGCTTCGCCTTCCGTGTGCTCGCTGATTGCGGCCTTACCGTGGCGCCGACGGATGATCACGACGCAGATGTTGTCCAGCTGACCCAGCTCCTGATGGCCGCGCACGAACGCTACATCCGCTGTTACCCCGATCAGTGGTACATGTTCCGGGAGATGTGGCCACGCAAAGACAACGAGCGCCCGTCATGAACCGCTACCTGTTGCTGCGCGCGCTCGCGCCACTGGTGGGCCGGCTTCCGGGAGTCTTCTACCCGCTTGCAGCGGCGGGCGCCTGGCTGGCCTGGCGCGTGAAACCCCGCGCGCGCCGCAGCCTTCTCCGCAACCTGCTGCCGTTCTGCGATGGCGACCGCGCACTGGCGTCCGCGGAAGCACGCCGCGCCTTCCTTAACATCGCCCGCTATTGGGTCGATGTCGCCACCCTGCCCCACCGCGACATGGCGAACTTCGAACGGGACCACCTTACCCTCGTCAACGGGGAGCGGCTCGACGTGCTCAAACGTCCAGGGCCGGTCCTCGTCGTCAGCGCACACGCCGGCAACCCGGAACTCTGCCTCCAGGCGATCACTTTCCGCGGCCGCCAATTCACTGCGCTGGTGGAGAACATCCGGCCGCCGCAGATGGCGCGCTATCTGCTCAAGTTGCGTTCTTCAGCGGGCGGACGTTTCGAAGTCGCCAGCATCGGTGGCATCCGCGCGGTCCTCGAAGCCCTCCGTGCCGGCGAAGTCGTCGGGATCGTGGCCGACCGCGACCTGCAGGGCACAGGTGTGTGTGTCGAGCTTGCGCGCCGGCCGGTGCGGCTCCCGCGCGGCCCCTGGGAACTGGCCCGGCGCACCGGCGCGACCGTCCTTCCCGTGTTTGCATCGCGCGATCGGCGGGACCACTTCACCGTCCGTGTCGAAGAGCCGTTCATGGTCGGTTGCGACGCCCCGCTGGAAGACGCCGTCCGTGAGGCCGCAAACCGCTTCGGCGCGCTCGTTGAGGCGCACGTGCGACGGCAGCCGGGCCAGTGGACCGTGACCGAGGACTTCTGGGGCGTGCACCGGTGTGAGTAAGGCTGACCTTCACCTACATACGACGGTCAGCGACGGCCTGGCGACCGTGGGAGCTCTGCTCGACTACGTCGAGCATCACACGGACCTTGACCTGATCGCGGTGACCGATCACGAGGACGCGACCGGGGGCCAGCGCGCCCGCGAACTGGCGGCGCGGCGCAAGTACCGCTTCGACGTGGTGGTCGGCGCCGAGATCACGACGCTCCATGGCCACCTGCTGGCGCTCTTCATCGGCGAGGCGCCGAAGAGTTTCCGTTCGATCGAGCGGACGCTCGAAGCCGTCCATCGCCAGGGCGGCGTCGCGATCGTGCCCCACCCGATGAGCTGGCTGACGCGCTCGATCAGCCAGCGCACGATCGATCGGATTCAGGCGGCGGGCGAACCGGGCGTGACCTTCGACGCGATCGAGCTGGCGAACCCGAGCCCCGCGGGCAAGGTGACCGGGGCGCGTGCGCGCTCGTTGAACCGGACCTGGGGCATCGCCGAGACCGGGTCGAGCGACGCTCACCACCTCCTCCACGTTGGCACCGGCTGGACGGAGTTCGAGGGTGAGAGTCCGGCGGCGCTGCGCACGGCGATCTCCGGGCGGACGACGCGTGCGGCCATGACGCGTTACCCCAGCCTGCGCGAGGTAGGCTATGGGCGCGCTGCCCTCGGCCTCGCCTGGGGGTATGCTGCCACTCCGAGAAAGATGCTCCGCCTCGGGCGGAGTCGGTCACGGGAAGTCTGATGCGCATCGCCCTCGTTTCGCCTTATGACTGGTGCGTCAAAGGCGGCGTGAACAACCACGTTGGCCACCTCGCGGCGATTTATCGGCGCTGGGGCCACGACGTCACGATCTTCGCCCCGGCAAGTTGGCCGGACGCGGTCGCGGGCGAATGCTATGTCTTCGGCAAGACGTGGACGCTGCCCGTCGGCGGCTCGAAAGCGCGGATCAGCTTTTCCTGGATGTCGCCCAAAGCTCGCCAACTGCTGGGCGAGCGGGACTTCGACATCATGCACTTACACGAACCGTTAATGCCGTTGGTGCCCTATCACCTCATGCGTTATTCGAAGGCGGTGAAGGTCGGCACCTTTCACGCCGCCGCCGAGAAGGGCAACCCGTTCTACACCGTGATGAAGTACGGCACCCCACAGTTCTTCCGCAAGCTGGATGGCAAAATCGCCGTATCGCCTTCGGCGGTGAAGCTGATCACGCGGTACTTCCCCGGCTACTACAACGTCATCCCCAACGGCATCGAATACGACCACTTCGCGCGCGAACGGACGCCCCTGCCAGAATTCGACGACGGCAAGAAGAACATCCTCTTCGTCGGGCGCCCGGAGAAGCGCAAAGGCCTGCCGTATTTGCTTAAGGCGTACCTGCGTGTGCGCGAACAGGAGCCGGACACGCGCCTGATCGTGGTCGGGGCCGGCGATTTCAGCCACTACCGGCGCATCATGCGGCCCTTCCCCGACGTCGTCTTCCGCGAAAACGTCCCCTACGAAGAGCTGCCGCGCTACCACAAGACGGCACACGTCTTCTGTGCGCCCAACACCGGCAACGAGAGCCAGGGCTACGTGCTGCTGGAGGCGATGGCCGCGGGCCTGCCAGTGGTGGCTTCGAACTTCGAAGGCTTCGCAGCGGTGATCACGAATGAGGTCGACGGCCTGTTGGCGACGCCGCGGGACGAGGACGACATCGCCCGCAACCTGCTGCGGGTGCTCCGCAATCCCACGCTCGGCCGCCAGCTCGGCCAGCGCGCCCACGCCCAGGCCGAACACTACAGCTGGGAAAACGTCGCCCGCCGCGTGTTTTCCTACTACGAGCGCCTCCTCCTCCAACGCGGCCACGTGCTCGCCGAACACGAACGCGCCCCCGCGCTCGTGCCGGTAGAGCGCTCCGCCGAGTGAAAGAAGACCTCGAACTCGGGCGACGATTGATCGCGGAGATGGAAGCCGCTGGCTTCCACCTGGACGTTGCGTTCACCGATCAGATCTCGATGGTGAGGGGCATCCGTGAGATCGCGGAGCTGTCTTCCGGCAGCGTCCTGTCCTCGGACCAACAGCTCGCCCTGTTGGAGAACCTCCGCCTCACCAAAGAGGCGATGGGCGCCGGATTTGTACCATCGATCGAACGGCAGTGTCGATTGCCGCGCTGGCGGTTCCTCCGTGAGGTCTCGCCCGCGGCGGCCGAAGCTTATTGGCGGGCGCTGCGGCTGGCGGGAATCGAGCCACCGCCTCATCTGCTAGGATAGAGGCATGTCTACGATGACGGCCGAGGCGACAACGCGCGGTGAGTCGCTGGATCCGGCGATCCTCGCCGCGATCGAGCTAGCGTACGATCCGGTTCTTCCGGCGTCGCTCACAGGGGCGCCGTTCCCGATGCTGAGGCCGCTCGGTGCGTCGCGAGTGGTGACCGAAGAGGGCAGTGCTCAGGTCAAGGTGTTGCTGGAAGATGTGGTGTTCCGAGGGGGGCCCGTCCTCGCCATTGTGGATCTCGATGGCGATGGCGACTGGCGTCTCCGTTCTTTGCGGGGTCAGTGTGCCAGCTGTTTCGGGGTGGGTGTCGCACCCGATGACGCGGGCATCTGTGACACCTGCGGGGGCGAGGGTTGGGGTGTAGCGGACAGCACGCCCTTGGACCTATCCTCCACCCGTGGCCCCCGCGATTGAGGTTGCCGTCGCCACCCTCAGAGCCCCAACCGGCGCTCTGCCCGCGCCACCTCGTCGACGATGTGGCGGTAGCGCCCGAGCACCGCCATCGCCGCCCGATGCGCCGTCGCGACCTCCGCGGCGCCGAGCGCGCCCTCTGCCTCCAGCTTCTCGAACTCGTCACGGTCCTCTTCGATGATCGTGTCGTCCGGCAGCGCCCACCAGTCGAGCACGAGGTCCCGGTACTCGACAACGGAATCGCCGAATTTCAAGTCCGTCAACGCGTCGAAGCGGTGGGCGACCAGCGAGCCGTCGGGCGCTTTCATCCGGTAGAGGTTGTAGGGCTGCCGCTGCCAGAACCAGCCATCGGAGACCGTCCCCGGCGGGATGCGCAAAGGTGTCTGAAAGGCGCCCGCTGCGCCGTCGAAGACGTAGCGGATGACCAACAATCCCGCGCCCCGGTGGACGAGCGAGCAGCGATACTCCCGCACGCTCCCGTCCGCCTTACGCTTCCGCTCGGTGATCTCCGGCATGTTCGCCCCTGTTTCGCCGCGCGCGGTATGCTCTCCGCTCACCCTCGTAGCTGCGGAGGCTCCCCTTGGATTTCGAGACCATCATCTATGAAAAGCGTGGCCAGGTCGCGCTCCTCACGATCAACCGCGAGAAGCAGTTGAACAGCATCAACGGCCAGGCCTCGCGTGAGATGCAGACGGCCTGGGAGGACTTTCGCGATGACCCTGACCTGCGCGTCGCCATCCTCACGGGCGCCGGGCCGAAGGCGTTCTCGACGGGCATGGACCTGGTCGCCACCGCGCAGGGAGAGAACCAGTTCGAAGGGCGCCCCGCTCCCTTCGGCGGCTTCACCAAGCGCATGCCCATTTACAAGCCGATCATTGCCGCGATCAACGGCTTCTGCCTTGCCGGCGGGCTTGAACTTGCCCTCGCCTGCGACATCCGCATCTGTTCTCCGGACGCCCGCTTTGGTCTGCCCGAGGTTCGGTGGGCGATCATGCCCGGCGCCGGCGGCACCCAGCGCCTGCCGCGCGCCATCCCCCTGGCGCTCGCGAACTACCTCATCCTCACGGCCGAGCAGATCGACGCCGAAACCGCGCTGCGGGCCGGCCTCGTCTCCCACATCGTCCCCAAGGAGGAGCTGCTGGACCGGGCCTTCCAGATTGCTGCGACCATCTGTGAGCGTGGCCCGCTCGCCGTGCGCACCGCCAAGGAGGCCATTGTGCGCGGCCAGGACATGCCGCTGGACCACGCCATGGCCTACGAGGACGTCCTTCTTACGCGCCTGATGGCGACCGAGGACGCGAAGGAAGGGCCGCGCGCCTTTGCTGAAAAGCGCAAGCCCGAATATCACGGGCGTTAGCGGTGATCCCTGAGCGGAGCGCCGAGCGTACCTTTCGGCACATGCCCCTCACGATGCGCGTCCCGTTTCTGGCGCTGGCAGTGCTCGCCAGTACTCTCGCCGTTTCCTGCGGCGGCGGCGGAAGCCAGCCGCTCCCGGCGATTCGCGAAGCCACCGCCGTCCGCGACACCGTCGACGGCAACCCCCTCACGACCTCTACCGTGCGCGTCCGTTTCAACCGCCCCGTGACCTTCCTGGAGAAGGAGATCCCGCTCGCCTCGCGCTTCGAGCTCATCATCCCCGATGCTGCCTCAACCACGCCGAACGCCACGAAGCGAGTGCTCGTGCGTTCCGCCGACTTCGAAAAGGGAAGTGATCGCTCCGTCGTACTGAAGGTAGAGGTGCTCATCTCCTCCGGCAGCGAGGTGCGCGTCCCTGCGCGCGCCTTCCGCCGCAAGGCCGAAGGGGATATCACCGTGGCCGTGACCAGCGACCTCGCGCCGGTGCAGGCGTTTCTCGCCTCGACGGCGCTCGCCATCTCCAGCAACACCATCCTCGAAGGCGGCCGCACGCAGGCCCCTATCCCGGCCGACCGTGACGCCCCCGCCCAACGTGTCGCCCTCGACCAGCACCTTCAGCTGCGCGGCGCGGATGACCAGGTGCGACAGCTCGCGCTCGCTCGTTTCGACGCGATGCCAGTATCCATCGTCCCCAGCCCGAAGTTGCGGGCGACGCTCGCGGCGCTCACGGGCACGTTCGCCGAGGCCGCGATCGAATCGTTGCTCACCCCGAACAACTGCACGCGTAAGCCCGCCGCGCGCATAGTCTTCGAAGACCCCCCGGAAGCACCGCAGCTCTTCGCGCGCGTCACCCACGCCGCAGACGGCGCCCGCATCGTCTCCGTCAGCCCCAGGCTCGAAGGCGAGCGCATGGAGCGCCTCATGTCGCTACTCGTCCACGAAGCGATCCACTGCGACATGGACGGCAGCCGCACGGAGGAGGTGGCGGCGACGGCGTTCGATACGCTCCTTTATCTCCTGATCGCCACCGCGATCCCTGAGATCACCCGTGACGGCACTTCGCTCACGAAGGACCTGAACGTCGACGCGATCGCGCTGATTAACAGTGGCCGCGCGCTCCCGGAGTCAGTCGGCATCCTCGGCAGTCCCGGCGTCAGGCGGGCCGTCCCCGGGACGAATGCCCCCTACGCATCGTTCGCGGAACTCGTCTCCGCCGCCTACCAGGGGATCCCTGAGACGTCGCCGCCAGAGGACCTGGCGGACGCCTACGCCGCCGTCCTCGCCCAGGTCGCCGGGCTTCCCGGAGGCGCCGCCTTCAACCTCGCCTATCTCGATCGTCTGATCGGTTCGGTAGTGAACCCCCAGGTACTGCTGAAGGCGATCGACCTCTTCCAGCTCATCCCCGAGACGCCGTAATCGGGCGGCGGCGGGTGGTATACTGTCTCGATGGCTACGCCAACGCTCTCACCAACATCTCCAGCCGAAGGGACTCCGGTGGGACAGGTGTTCATCGATTTCACCATCCGCAACTCCTACGACGTGGATCGGGCCGATGACGGCCGACTCTTGGGCAGCGCCGTTCGCGCAACGTCACTTAAGCAAGTAGTGATGGATTCGGGCGCAACCCATCTCTGCCTCCCGGCCGACGTGGTTGCAACGCTGGGGCTCAGACTTAACCGTGAGGTAGCGGTCGAAACGCCGACTGGCGTTTCGATAGCCCGCGTATTCCGGTTGGCCCTCGTGACATTTGAGGATCGCGAGGCGTTCGTGGAAGCGGTCGAGTTGCCGGCCGGACGTGCGCCGCTCCTCGGCGCAATCCCGATGGAGATTCTGGGGATCGAGCCAGACCTTCGGAACCGCCGCGTTCGCAAGCTGCCACTCGATACGCAAAGCAGCTTCATGCGAATGTGAAGCGCCGGTGGTAAACTGTCCTCATGGCTACTTCAGCAATTGCCGCAGTATCACCGCCAGAAGAGGCGCCCGTGGGACAGGTCTTCATCGATTTCACCATCCGCAACTCTGTTGACCTCCACCAGGCGTGGGCAGGTCAGATTTCGCCATCCGCGGTTCATGTTCGTTCGATGGAGAACGTCGTCATGGATACTGGCGCAACCCTCCTTTGCCTTCCTGAAGATGTGGTGGCTCAGCTTGGACTTATCTTCGATCGGGAGGTCACGGTACACACCGCCACCGGCGCTTCGAGGCTTAGAGTATTTAGCGATGCCCGGATCGAGTACGAAGATCGGGCGGCCGTCGTTGAAGCCGTGGAACTCCCGGTGGGAAGCGCTCCCCTCTTCGGCGCACTCCCGATGGAAGTGCTGGGCATTGAGCCCGACTTGCAGAACCGACGCGTCCGCAAGCTTCCGATGGACACTCCGGGTGGCTTTCTGAGAGCCTGAGGTAGGCCAGCTAGTCCGTCAGTCTCTTCCTTGCCACTCCGACGCGCGCTCCTCGGGGATCGCCTCAAAGCACGCACGAGGTACAGGGACTGCGGCCGTGATAGCCAGCGCAACGGACATCGCCCAAGAGGCTGTCACCCGTTCCGGCGCACCGCGAGCGTCGCTTTCACACCCTCCAGGTCATGTTCGACCGTGTGCGCGTCCGCGGGCGCAGGGCCTTCCACCAGCTCCGTACTTAGCGTCTCCGCCCGGATGTAGTCCCCCTGGCTCGCGATCACGCGCCGAAGGTCCGCGTCTCGGTTCCACCAGGTGGTGATGCGGTCGCTGAGGTCGAAGCCGGCATCGCGGCGCATGTCCTGGATGCGCCGCACGACCTCGCGTGCGAGGCCTTCGTCTTCCAGTTCGGGCGTGAGCGTCGTCGAGATGGCCACCGT
>JAYUAG010000223.1:0-2029 GCA_043741475.1 Thermoflexaceae bacterium
TGCAAACGACCGGAGCCTGAAGGAACGCGTCTTCCTATTTCGTCCGGAGTCACCACCGCCCAGATACAACACCTTCGACGCGATTGCTTCCCGGCTACCACCCAACCAGGTTCTGGAGTATCGCGAGGACGAGTACGTGGCCTGCTCCGCAATCCGGGACATGCTCTGCGGAGTTGTCGATGTGGTACGTCAAGCCAAAGCGCTCGGACTATGGCCGCCGGAACCGTAAAGACACTAGACGAACACGCGGGTGATGACGACGGCGGCGGTGCCGGCGATCGCGACGAGGACGTACTCGGCGGCGGTGGACCATTCGAGGTCGTGATCGAGGAGGTGATGAACGAGGCCGGTCGCCAGGTAGAAGCCGATGATCAGGAGCGCGCCCGCGAGCAAGTCATCGAGGGGATAGAAATAGAGGACAAGGCGCAGCTCGGCGAGTGAGAGGCCGACGGCGAAACCGAGAAGCAGCGCTCCTTCTCCGAAGAGGCGGTTCTCCCGCAGCAAGTCGAGGGTGAGCGCCATGGCGACGAGACCGGTGAGCGCGGCGCTGAATGCGAGTGGGATGTCCGCGCTGTAAATCACGGTGAAGATGGCGAAGGCAGCCAGGTAGGTGGCAATCGCCAGGCCGAGGCGGTAGCTGTGGTAGCGGGGCGCTTCGAAGTTCACAGAGGCGTACTCGGCGTAGGCGGCGAGTCCGACGCCGAGCGCGGGCACAACCGCGGCTCCGGGGCGCGCGAAGCCCTCCAGCGCTTCGTCGATGAAGAAGCCGGCGCCGAGCACGCCGAGCGCGGGGAGCGCGACCCAGAGCGATGAGGCCAGAGGCTGGTGTTCGTCCCATCGTGGGTGGGAGCGGACAATGCCGTCGCTTGCGAGGGCGGTAAGGGCGGCCGTCAGCCAGAGGATCCAGGCCTGGTGCGGACGAATGCCGAGGAACGCGACGAGTCCGAGCAGGACAACGCCAACGAGGAGGGACGACCGCGCGGCGCCGCCCATCAACGAGGGGCGGCGGAGTGGGCGCAAAGGTGCGGGAGGCGGGTTATTCCTCCGCGAAGGCCGGCGCCTCGAGGCCGTAGATCTCGGCGCCGTTTCGCCACCAGAGGCGTTCACGCTGGTCATCTGTCAGTCCGAGCTGGTCGAAGATCGCTTCAAACCGATCGATATGTTCGCGAATCTCGTCCATCGGGCAATCGCTGCCGAACACCAGCTTTTCGATGCCAATCTCGACACCGATCAGCCCGCGCTCGACCGCGTGGCGTTCGATCGTCTCGCCGCCGCTCATGTCGAACCAGACGTGGTGACGCCAGCGGGCGACGGAAGCGGAGTACTCGTAGTTGCCCTGGTTGCCGAGATGCGCCCCGATGATGCGCAGGTTGGGGAAGCGGTTGGCGATCGTGTCCAGGTTGAGTGGCCCCATTCGGCCGGCGGAGACATTGCGCGGGCCGAAGCGGCCGCCCATCGCCACCATCCGGCGGTACATCTCCGCCGCCTTCGGGTCGCGGCTCGGATGCGTGAGCGAATAGTCCAGGCCGCCGCCGATCACGCCCATGTGGAAGAGCACCGGCATGTTCAGCTCCTCCGCCTTCGCGTAGGCGGAGAAGTAGTCCGCGTCGTCGTAGTCGCGCAACGTGCCGATCAGCTTGAGGCCGCGGTAGCCGATGGAGTGGAGGTAGGCGACTTCGTCCGCGCGGATCTCCTCGGGGTCGATCACGGCCACGGGGATGAAGATCTCGGGGTAACGCTTGAGGATCTCGATACCACGTTCGTAGCCGGGGCCGAAACGGCCGCCGGTGAGGATGCAGCCCTTGGTGATGCCGATGCGCTGCGCGACCTCGGCGAGGCGGTCGATCTGCGGTTCGGGGTCCTCGTCAGGGTTCTCCCAGTTGCGAGGGAAGTGGATGTGAATGTCGAAGATTTTCATGCGCGTCGCTGTCCGGGGTGGTGGAGGGAGTCTAGCACGGGGCGGCGGCTGAAGTATCGGCGTGGCGGAGTGACGGGGTATCGGAGTGACCGAGGGACTGGGATGGTGAAT
>JAYUAG010000224.1:0-2026 GCA_043741475.1 Thermoflexaceae bacterium
GTCAGCGGCAGGCTGACGCGAAACAGCGCCCCGCCCTCGAGGCCTTCGCTAACGCCGATCGTCCCGCGGTGCAGCTCGACGAAGTCTTTCGCGATCGCCAGGCCGAGCCCGGTGCCACTGAATTCGCGCGTTGTCCCGCCCTGAGCCTGTCGAAACCGTTCGAAGATTGCGTCCCGCATCTCGGGACGAACTCCTGGACCCGTGTCCTGAACGCTCAGGTCCAGGTGGTGCCCTCCGCGCGCCTCTAGCGTGCAGCGAATGCGCCCACCTTGGGGCGTGAACTTGAAGGCGTTGGACAGCAGGTTGAGCAGGACGCGATCGAACTTCAATGGGTCCACCTCCGCCTGCAAGGTGTCCGGCGCGATAACGATGCACGACAGCGAGCGGCGCGGCGCCAAGGCGTCGAAATGGCGCGCGACCGCGCGTACGCGCGACGCCACGTCGACGCAGGCATATTGCAGCGTCAGCCGGCCGGCGTCGAACTTCGCCAGGTCGAGCAGGTCGTTGACATGCGCGAGCAGCGTCGCGGCGTTGCGATGGATCACCGTCAGGTCGTCGCGTTGCCGCTCCGACAGGTTCTCGCCGTCGGCGAGCATGGCCTCCGCGGGTCCCAGGATCAGTGCCAGCGGCGTGCGTAGTTCATGGCTGATGTTGGCGAAGAAGTCGCTTTTGAGCTGGTCCAGCTGGCGCCGCTGTTCGAGCAGCCGCTGCAGCTCCTCGTTCTTCTGCGCCACTTCGACCTCGGCGCGCTTCTTCTCGGTGATGTCGCGCCCCTCTGCGAGCAGGAAGACGACGCGGCCCTCGTGATCCTTCACCGGGAGCAGAGAATAGTCCATCGTGATCGGCTGCGAACCTCCGTTGCGCCCCAAGGCCTCTACGTCGCAGCGCACGAATTCGCCGCGCGCGGCGCGGCCGATCAGTTCGCGGTGAACGTCGCGCACGTGCTGCGTCCCACCCCACCAGCGACCCTCCCAGAATGGTGTGCCGCGAATGTCGTCGATGCTCATCCCGGTGCCCGACAGGGCAGCGCGGTTGATCTCCAGAACCTTGCCCTCGGCGTCGAGCAGGCCAACGAACTGCACCATCTCGTCGAACACGATGCGCGCGAGCTTTTCGCGGCGGGTTCGAGGGTCGTCCAGCGCTAGCAGCGTCACGTCACGGACGCGCATCATCACGAAGGCGTCGAAAAATGTGCGGGTGACGACAGGCATGCAACTCCTCGGGCACGACCCGGCAGCAGGCCGGTGTGGCTAACAGCATAGCCCGAGACGTTGCGGATGCGGCGACGAACCCGGCTGAGAAATCGTGCTGCGGTGTCTTTGACTGCGACGCTTGGCCAAGGCGGACGACGACCAGTGCCGTGGTCACCGTGAAATGGGCACCTTGAGGTTCGTCACAAAGGGACATCGCGGCGCGTTGCGCGGCTTGATACTGTGCAAAGACAGTATCGACGTGAGCGACGCGTGCAAGCCATCGGTCGGCAGCCCCACCGGGCGCCGGATGGCGCCCGGTCCAATTCGAGCGCCACCGGCCCGAACAGACCACGCTTCACCAACTGGTCCAGCAGCGCGCCGGAAGCTTCTTTGCCGCCTCGGAGGCCGTCGGGGTGCCGGCCTGCCATCCGTGCCGTACGCGGCGCATGGCGCAGACCCCAGCGCACGTGGCCGACCATGTCATCCCCCTGGTGCCGGTGCGCCAATCGGTGCTGTCACGGCCGATCTCGCTGCGCCCGCTGCTGGCCGTGCAGCCGTAGCCGGTGACAGCTGATGCTGTAGGCCTTGCACCGGGTGTTCACTCGTTTCCTTCTCGAACAGGGGATCGCAGGCCAATCAGGCCGACAGTGGCGCGGTCAAGCTAATCGAACGTTTCGGGTCGGCCGCCAATCTGACCATTCATCTGCATTTGCCTGGTACTCGACGACGGCTATCAGCGCAGCGGAAGTGAGCAGATCTTCGTCGAGGAGGCTGCGCCCACCGATGAACTGCTTCGGGCGGTGTTGCAAAGGATGAACGGCAGCATTCGGAAG
>JAYUAG010000225.1:0-4930 GCA_043741475.1 Thermoflexaceae bacterium
GACATCGTCCGGGCGCTGCGCTTTGGTAGCCGTGCCGCACCGTCGGCACTGGAGTCCGATTGACGCCCTATCCTCCGCGCCTTCGCGTCTTCGTGGTTCAACCCCGCTGGACAATGAAACCGCCGCCCAGCACGCTGAAACGGCGATGCCTTTCGGTGACCGGCTGCACGTCGGGGACTTTCCCCTCGCCCTCGAGATCACGCCGCCGAAGAACGCCGGGACGGCGTTGCTCGCGCGCCGCGCCCGGCTCCTTGGGTCGCTCCCTTCGGCGATCAACGTCATCCAGCGTCCCGGCCGCCAGTCGAGCCTCGACGCTTCGATCGAACTCTGCCGGCTCGGCCTCCAGCCGGCCTGGCACCTCGTCACGCGGGGCCGCAGCCGCAGCGAGATCGCAGCCGACCTCGACCGCGCCGCCGCCGCCGGCATCGAACAGGTCCTCGTCATCCGCGGCGACCACGATGCCCCCAACGGGTCCGATGCCATCACCATCCGCGACACCATCGCCCTGGCCCGTGCGGCGCTGCCCGGCGCGCTTATCGGCGCCACCATGAACCAGTACGCGCCGGACCCATCCGCTGTCCTTCGCAACCTCCTGCCGAAGCTCCGCGCGGGCGCCACCTACGTCCAAACGCAGCCCGTCTTCAGTCTCGAAGGTCTTCGACCGTTAGCTGAACGCGTGAAGCTCGCAGCACCCGACGCCCGGCTTGTGGCCATGGTCATGCCCCTCTCCACGCTCGAAGCCGCGGACCGGGTCGGGATGCTCGGCGTCTCCGTCCCCCCGGAGACTCGCCAGCGCATCGAGTCTGGGGGCGATCCCTGGGAAGCGTTCGGCCGGTTACTGACGGAGATGGTCGAAAGCCCGCTGATCGACGGCCTCGCCGTCATGACCTTCGAGACCGACCCGGGCGAGGATGTCGCGACGCGCATCGTTTCCGCAGCTGCGCGCGCCGGCATTCATTAGGGAACAGGGGCCAGGCGACAGGGACAGGGAACAGGGCGGCAGCCTTCCGAATCGCGCCTACATCCGAACCGCGCGCGTCAGCAAGCGGGCTGTATCGACCAACCCCGGCAGCGTAGGCACGACATCCTTAGCCCGACGGCCAGGGAGGGCCCACCCAGGCGGCGCGACGCACAAGGGGCATTCGTTCCCTCTCTGCCTACGGGTCGGAGGGGACCCCGCGCAGCGTCGCTGCCAGCTCTCGCAGCTGTTCCAGCCGCTGACGATGAAGGCCGCTCGCGAGCCCGCTCGAGTTCGGGATCACCCACAGTGCCGTCCGCCCGCCGGCCAGACGCTCGGGCTGCGCGCCGAAGGGCCGCGCGTTCGCCACCGTACGTCGCATTGCGAGCGCATGTTCGGCGAACGCTGCGAACACGCCTCGCCCGCAGAGCACCGCCACGCCCGGCGCCGCGGCTTCGAGTTCGCCCCACAACCGCGCGGCGCCCTCAGCCAACTCGTCCCGCGTCAGCTCCGCGGCTCGCGCCGTCGGCCGCGCGCAAAGGTCCGTGAAGCCGATCCCTGCCTCGGTCATCAACCGGTGGTCGTCCTCCCACGACACGGGTCTCGCCACCAGCCCGCTCTCCGAGAGCTGGCGCCAAAAGACGTTCCCGCGGAAGGCGTAGTAGTGGCCCCGCCGCGCCGATTCGAGCCCCGGATTGAAGCCCACGAACACGATCCGCAGCCCGGCCCGCACGTAGTGCGGAAGGGCCGGCAGTGGCGTGTCGTTCACTGTCTGGTCCTCATCCGCGAGAGGGATGACCACGGCGTGGCCATCGACCACGAGCTTGCCCGTCTCTGGTCGTGGGCCGGCATCGTTGAAGCATCGGGGAATAGTGCGAACGGGCAACGCCGCGGGCGAAGCTTCCATCCGGCGGCCCCGGACGGTTGCGTTTTCTCGTCTCGCCCCCGACACTTGAAGCGTTCCCTGGTAGCTCAATGGTAGAGCGATCGGCTGTTAACCGATAGGTTCGAGGTTCGAGTCCTCGCCGGGGAGCCAACTTAACTGCTTACACGCCTATACAAGTAACCATATAGTGGGTCATGAGGCGCTCACGAGTTCGGCCCGGGCGAGCTGGATCTGCTGGAGGGCGTAGCGCACGGCGTCGCCGAGGTCCATGGCCGCCCCGGCGGCGACGCACTCGTCGAAGCGGGGCTCGCCTAGCGCCGTGCGAAGGTGGTTCACGACGCCTGGAAGGTTGACGACCATGCTAACGCTGCCCAGGTGGGCGCTGGCGCCGTAGACCGTAGCGGCGATTTCGGGGCGTTCGAACCGGTCGAAGAACGTTGCCAGGTTGGCGAGAGTGCCCGGCAACTGGGCAACGTTGCCGGCCTGGCGGAACGAGTCGATGGTGGTGTCGAACAACACCAGACCCTGCCCCAGGTCGCCGTGGACCGCTTCGAGGACGGCGCAATCTCTAGCGATGACGGCGACCCAGAACGGGATGCGGTGCTCCCGGACGTAGACCAGCCCTTGACGGGACGTGTCCAGTGCCCGCAGCGGGTCGGTCTCAGTGAACGCCCGCGCATAGGCGGCGAACGCAAAGGCGATCCAGAAGGGGTTACCGTGCGCGGTGGCGGCGGCCAGGGCCTCGTCGGCAATGAGCATCGCTTCTCCCGATCGCCCGACCGCCGGGAGCCCAAAGGTCCGCCCGGTCAGCCCGACATGGGCGAACCGCGGCTGGCCAGCCATGGCGGTGAAGATCTCTACCCAGCGGTCGATGCGACCGGTGTAGAGATAGGCTGCGGCCTCGAGAATGCTGCTCCATCCGGTCTCGAATGGCTGGTAGCGAGAATCGGTTTCCAGCGCCAAGGCGGTCTGAGCGTAGCCGACGGCCACCGCGGGACGACCTGTGTACAAGCAGTAGCTGGCGGCGACGTAGAGGCGCGGAAGATGAGCCACTTCGCCAGCGGTGGCTGCGGGGATCAGTTCTTCGGCCCACCCGGCCGGCTCGAACCTCTGTAGTGCCCAGGTCTGCAAGGCGGTGTGGGCAGCAATGGCGGCGGCAGTCTTCAGGTCACCCTCGTCGGCGGCCCAGCGGAACGCGGCCCTCAGGTTGGCGAACTCGACATCCACCCAATCGACCGCCTCGCGGTAGCCGGGACCGTCCCAGATATCCCAGTGAGCAATCGCCTGGTCACCGAAATAGCGGGCGTGGTGGTCCCGGACCTCGCCGATCGACCTGCTGGTCGCTAGCTGGTCCTCGGCGAACTGGCGGATCGTCTCCAGCATCCCGTAGCGCGCGTGGCCCGCCGTTCGGTCGACCGTCACGAGCGACTTCCGCACGAGCGAGTCCAGCAGATCCAGCACGGCGTACTCGTCGAATCCGTCGCAGAGATGGGTCACGGCCGCCAGGTCGAAGCCGCCGGCGAAGGCCGAGCAGCGGTTCAAGATGGTGCGCTCGTCGTCGTTCAGCAGTTCATAGGACCACTGGACCGCGTGGCGCAGCGTCTGGTGCCGCTCCAGTCCTCGCCGCCCACCAGCCAGCAACCGGAAGCGGTCGCCGAGGCGGTCTCGCACATCCTGCACGCTCATCGAGACCATCCGCGCTGCGGCCAGCTCGATCGCCAGCGGGATGCCATCCAGCCGCCGGCAGATCTCCATCACGGCAGTAACGTCCGCCTCGTCCTTGAGGGCGAACCTCGGAGCGACCGCGCGGGCGCGTTCCACGAACAGCTCCACCGCCGCCGAGGTCAAGCCGCCGCCTAGTTCAAGCGACGGCACTGGCCAGAGATGCTCGGCGCCCAGGCGTAGCCCCTCGCGCGAGGTGACGATCACCTTCGTCGTCGCGCTGCGAGCGAGGACGGCCTCGATGAGGTCGGCGGCAGCGTCAAGCACATGCTCACAGTTGTCCAGCACAATCAGCAATCGCCGGCCGGAGAGGGCCTGGGCGATGCTGGCGCTGACGGTGAGCCCCGCCTGCGGAGTGACGCCGAGGGCCGTGGCCACCGCGTCCGGCACCGCCGCCGGGTCGCCGACGGGCGCCAGCTCGACGAGCCACACGCCATCCGGGAAGTCGGGCACGAGCTCGGCTGCCACGTGCGCGGCGAGCCGCGTCTTCCCTACGCCACCTACTCCGGTCAGGGTCACTAATCGGTGGGCGCGCACAAGCTCCACCAGTTCCGCGACTTCGCCCTCGCGCCCCACGAAGCTGGTCTGCTGGGCGGGCAGGTTACCGGGGACGGTATCGACGGTCCGCAATGCGGGGAACTGCGCCCGCAGCCCCTGGCCGCAGACCTGGAAGATGCGCTGCGGCCCGGAGAGGTCGCGCAGCCGCCGTTCGCCCAGGTCGAGCAGGTCGACACCGGACAACATCGATGCGGTCGATTGGGCGAGGAGCACCTGCCCACCGTGACCGGCCGCCATCACCCGGGCTGCCCGGTTCAGCGTCGGGCCGAAGTAGTCGTCACCGCGCAGCTCGGCCTCGCCCGTCGCGATCCCCATACGTACTGCCAGTTCGAGCGAGCACTGCGCTTCGATCGCGGCGGCGACTGCCCCATTCGGCGACGAGAACGCGGCGAGGACGCCATCGCCGGTGTGCTTGAACAGCCAGCCGCCATGCGTTTCTATCGCCGTCCGCAGCGTATCATCGTGCCGCGCGAGCGCCGCACCCATCTCGGCCGACTGCGTCTCCCAGCGCCCGGTCGAACCTTCGATGTCCGTGAAGAGGAACGTGACGACGCCCGTGGGGCGGCCGACTATGAGTGCATCCGTGGACGACATGCCGGACAGTCTAACCCAATGGAGATGGGAGTCTTATCGCCAGCCCATTTAGGCGGATGCGAGCTTGCCGGGCACGTCGAAGCGCCCGGCCAGTGGTTGGACCGAGACGAGCGTCGGGGAGCCAAGTGCATGCCTCAGCGAACCCTTCACCCGGGTTCGCTTTTTCTTCGCCCGCGGCGGTCGAGAATCCGGATACAGCATTGCCGTAGATC
>JAYUAG010000226.1:0-2016 GCA_043741475.1 Thermoflexaceae bacterium
TGGTCGATGCGGACGATCATCGTTCGCCCTCGCCTTCGGCCATGTCTGACTCGGTGTCTGGTTCGGGGAGGATGACGCGGAGGTCGCTTTCGCGGGGGTCGAGCTCTTCGGCCGCGCCCTCCATCGCGTTGCGGAGCCAGCGGCGCGGCGTAACGGCGCCGAAGAGAGCGATGCGCGCCGTCGCGATGGGGCCTCGGCGTTTGTTGCGCCGTTTCGCCGCTGTCTTAGATTTCATGCCATCTCCTCTTGTGGGGATCGGTCGAGCGCATGCGCCTGCATGGACCGGGCTAGCCGCTAGTCGTCCTCGGGGCCGCGACCGGGCGGTGGCGGTGCGGACGGCCCGCCGCGCTGGCGCACGAAGAGCAAGGCGCCGATCAGCAGGGCGAGGGCGCCGGCGCCGACGATGCCCCAAACGTAGACCGGGACGCCGCCATCTCCGCCGTCGTCCTTCGACGTGGTAGCTCCGCCGGAAACCGTCGCGCCAGGCGCACCAGGTGTGACACTGCCGCGTGGGCTCGCGGACGAGGCCGGGCTGGCGCTGGCCGACGGGCTGGCACTCGCCGTACGCGACGGCGACGCGGAAGCCGACGGGGACGCGGCGGTGGCGGTGGCCGCGGGGCTGGGTGAAGCCACGGCAGCCGCCGTTGCGGTCGGGTTCGCGGGCGCGCTGGTCGCGGTCGCCGCGGGCGGGCTGGTAGGCGTCGCCGTGGCCGCGGGCGCGGGCGTCGTCGTAGGCGTCGCAGTCGCCGCCGCGGGCCGTGTGGGCGTCGCCGTGGCCGCGGCAGCACCGGTCACGCGGATGACCCCCTGCATTTCGAAGTGAATATTGCAGCGGTAGCTGAAAGTTCCCTCGGCGGGGAAGGGGCGTGAGTACGAAGCCCCGGGCGCAAGGTTGCCGCTGTCCCAGTCTCCCGTATTCGATGTCGTGGTGTGGGTAGCGGTCCCGTTGTTCGTCCAGATGACCGTGGCGCCGGCCGCGACGCTCACGTTGGCAGGGTCGAAGCGGAAGTTGACGATGCTGATCCCGGTCTGTGCACGGGCACGGCCGGCGGCGGGAAGCGTTACCGCTACGAGGCTGATCGCGACAAGGACGGCAGCGAGGGCGAGGTTCCTGTGGTGCACTTCAATCTCCGGCAGGCCGGGAGAGGCCGCTGGCGGGAGAGCATACGCCACGTGCGCGGGTGCGGCATCGGCTTGGACCCGCCAGGGAGTCGCGGCCGTCCCTGGCCGCGGGAGTCAGCTCGCTCTTGGACGAGGCGGGCGGGATGCCTTCACCCGGTTGAAAGGCGTACGACGGCGCGACTCCCCGTTCCTTCGGACTCCCGCGGCCACAGAGGGCCGCGACTCCTAGGGTGTGGCGGTCGAGTGTGCTGGGTCTCCCGAAGGCAGGCGCGCAGGGACCGTCACGGGTTTTGCTCCAGCGCGGCGGACGAGTTCGAGGACGAGGATGGCGGCCACGCAGAAGAGGCCCATAAACACCATCGTTTCGCGCAACCCGATGTGGTCGGCGAGGATACCGAGGGGGAGGGCCGCGAGGCCGAAGAGGCTCCAGCTGAGCATATTCATCGCCTGCACGCGGCCGTGGTACTCATGGTCGGTCATGCCCATGACAAGGGAGTTGTTCAGCGTTTGGAAGGCGGCGGCGAGGCCGCCCACGAAGACCATCGCGAGCAGGCCAAAGCCGAAGCCCGGCGCAGCGCCGAGCGCCACCAAAGAGATGCCGAAGCCGACCCCCGCGATAGGTTGGACGAACGACGCCCGCCGTTCGCTCATCGTCGCGACGGCGATTGTGGCGACGACGGCGCCAATCGCACCCACCGAGGAAAGCGTACCCAAACCGCCGGCGTGGACGCCGTAGACGCTGCGGGCGAGCGAGGGCAGGAACGACTGGTAGGGGAACCCGATCATCACCACGGCGAATGAGGCAAGGATGAGCAGGCCGATGTTGCGCCGCGCCGTGACGTACTTCACGCCGTCGATCAGGTCGGCCGCCGGTGAGCGCTCGCTGGTCCGGGG
>JAYUAG010000227.1:0-2015 GCA_043741475.1 Thermoflexaceae bacterium
GAGAAGGGCCCCCAAGGCTGTCCTACGGATGACCTTTGATTCCATGGTTGTCTTCCTTCCTCTCCCGTTGGGAGCCGGCCCAAATTCGCTCTATTTCGCCGTGGTCTTGCCGGTTGCGGGTGATCCGACCACGACGAGGTCGCCCGCGCGGAGCGAACCCGAGACCACCGTGATCTCCACCATCCCGCGGGACGAGAGTCCGGCCCGGACCGTAACCGCTGTAACCGTTCCTGGCGCCGTTCGCAGCAGCACTCGTGAAGAGCCATCGGCCGCGACCGAGAGCGCCGCCACGGGCACGACAAGCACTTCACCCTCTGTGCTGCCAACACTGATCGTGAGCACCACCGAGGCGCCAGCCAGCGAACCCGGGGCGTCCGACGGGTTGACGGCGAGGTAGAAGCGCTGTGCATCGGCTCCCTGGGTGCCCGGCGATTGCGCAACTTCCGCGACCGTTCCGGTGGCCGACAGGCCGAGCTCGTTCGCGACGATCCGGACCGGGGAGCCAACCTTGGTGACCTGGGCATCGGCGGCCGTGAGTGCGCCACTGACGACGAGCCGTGACGTCGCCACGGTCATCACCGGCCCCTCCACCCGGTCCCCCAGGCGGACAGCGACGGACTGTATCCGGAGAGGGAGGGAGGGGAAGAAAAGCACCTCATCCGCCGGCACCTGAAATCCGCCCGGTGCGAGCGTACCGCTGGTCGGCCGCAGCCGAACCAACCCCGCGCGCCGCTCCGCGATCTCCACCGCCGAGGTCGCGGACGCGACCTCGCGTTGTCCAGTCTCGAGTTCGACCGCGGCGGTCGCGGCAGCGCCGGCCGTACCCTCGCCGGGTGAGGTGCTCAGGGTTGCGCGGGAACGTGCGAGGTCGTTGCTGACGGTGCGGACTGTCTCCTGGGCGGCCGTCACAAGATCCTTCTTCGCCGCCACCTCCCCCGCTGACGCCGGTCGGGTCCTTCCGCTACGGGCGTCGCTCAGGCGGGCCTGGGCCGCAACCTTCTGCGCGCCAGCGGTCTCGACAGCCCGCCGTTTGACCGCCTCGTCCGAGGCGCCCGTGCGTGCGGTCGCATCCGCCCGTGCCTCGGCAGCGACCAGTTCCGCCCGTGCGGCATCGACGGCCGGCCGGTCGGGGGGGACTGCGCGCAACGCTTCATCCAGGGCCCGGCGCTTCGATGCCACTTCTGTGCTGGCTGTGAGGTTGTTCGCCCGGGCGGCCGCGCGAGCCGCCTCGAGCTCTGCCTCCGTCTGCGAAACCTGGCTGGCGGACAGCCTGACTTCCGCCTCGAGGACGGCAAGCTCCGATGGCGTAGCGCGCGATGTCGTGCCATCCCGCGCCTCGACGTACTGCAACTCCGCCGTCCTCAGGCCCTCCTGTGCGACGCGGACCTGCCCCTCGAGACGAGCTATCTCGGCCTCGGCCGCCAGACGGGCGCGCATTGCCGCCGTGACGGATGCCGAATCCGCGGCGTTGGCAGTCCCAATTCCCAACTGCGCAAGGCGCAGCCTGGCCCGGGCCGTATCGAGCCCCGCCCTGGCCAGGCGCACGGCCTCCTCCGCATCCACCGCCGCGAGGCCCGCCTGGCGAGCATCCGCCTCGGCCCCGCGCTGGGCAGTCAGCTGCTCTTGTGTCGGGCCCTGGGCATTCCAGCCGGCCGACGCGTACCAGCGTTCCACCGCGGCGCTGGTGGCTTCGTTGAACAGTCCATCTACGGCCCCGGGTTCGAAGCCCATCCGAGCGAGGGCTGCTTGGAGTTGCCGCACGTCCTCCCCGCTCGTCCCTGGCGCGAGGTCTCGATACGCGGGCTGAGTGCCCTGGAGGACGAAGACCGGCCGTCCAGAGACCGACAACGCGACATCGCCTTCCTTGATGCTGGTTCCGGGATTGCCCACGGAACTGACCACACGAGAGCCACTCTTCAGCGCGGAGATCGGCAGTGTAACTTCCCTTGGTAAGCCGAACTGAACTGTGCCACGCGTGATGACCTCTGTTGAGAGCACCGTTCGTTCAACCGGGA
>JAYUAG010000228.1:0-4910 GCA_043741475.1 Thermoflexaceae bacterium
CCCGGGCAGGAGGTCTTCCCCGAAGAGTTCCGGCGACGCCATGACCCGGTCGAGTGCCTCGCGGATGGCGGCGTGTTCAGAGACAGCTCGCCACCGCTGCGGAGTTTGCAACTCGTAGATGATCCCGAACTTCACCGCGCTGTCCTGGCGCGAACTCGCGCTTTGCGCGCGATGATAATTGCATCATTCTTGCGACGCAACGCATCTGGTTGCGTTTCGGACATAGGCCGGCATCGATGGTTGCGAACGACAATCACGGGTCTACGTGGTCGCCGGGAGTCTCGGTCGAGTTCTGGGGTCCGCTCGAAAAGGCCCCCTGTCCGCACTCGCAGGTGTCCACTGTGGCGCGGCCAGGTTAGAATTGCGGGTCGCGGAAGGTACTCTCGGTCAGGGGGTTCGAGTCTGAGGCCGCCTGAGACGCCGAACCCCTACCTCCCGGAGGCGGCGGTGTTTTCGCACCAGGGCACACTCGCTGGAAGAACCGCGCTCCCTTTTTTCCAGATTGAGCGAGACGCCACCACCGCTTGAGGACAACTAAAGATGAATAGCCGGGACGTACACGATCTGAACGGGAAGCACGCGAATCCGCCCATGATTTCGGTTATCACGAGCTGTTACAACACAGCGGCCTACATTGAGCAGTGCATCCAGTCGGTCCAGGCGGCCAATACCCGCGATCGCTTCCACGTCGAACACATCGTCGTGGACGACGGCAGCACCGACGCTTCGCCCGCGATCCTGCACGACCTCGCCCGGTCATTCAAAGGAAGCAAGACCCGGCTCAAAGTCTACGAGCTAGCCGTCAACACGGGCCGGCCGAGTCAGGTGCGCAACTACGGCGTGGGCCGGGCCGCCGGCAAGTACCTCTTCTGCCTGGACGCCGACGACGTCATCACCCAGAACGCCCTGCGATACTTCCTGGACCACTTCCTGGCAAACCCGGACAGCCGCTGGGCGTACTCGGACTTCGTCCACTCCGGGAAGACCCTCAACTACCTCGTGGGCGGGGACTACTGGGGCTGGCCGCACGCTACACCGTCGGACCTGCTCCACAGCGTCTTCAAAGGGGACCACATCTACCAGCACTCGTTCATGTGTGAGCGGGCTCTCTTCGACGAGGTAGGCGGCTACGACCCCGACAGGCGCTTTGGCGAAGACCTGGACCTCTGTGTCCGCTACGTCATGGCCGGCTTCATGCCGACCCACCTGCCGATCACCTCGCACATCCACCGCGACCACGGCGCCAACATGTCCGCCCACTTCGGTCGCGCCGAGCACCTGGAAGACCTGCGGAACCACTACGCCAAGCATAAGTCCGCCCTGGTGCAGTGGCTCACACCGGACCAGATCGTCGACGTCGAGAAGTCCATCGAATACCGCCCGTCCGGGCGCAGCCCGGAACTCGGCGGCCACAGCCTGCCACAGTGACTCATCGCCGACTGATCGCGGTCGACGAGCAGTACCGCTGCTCCCGCCGCCGTGAACGCTTCCGCGATCGCGCGGCCTATCCCGGAAGCCGCACCCGTGACGAGGACTCCCTTCCCTGCGAATCCAGAAGCCATGCGGTTCACCTGTTCGAATCGAGGATGTTCCTTTGCTCCGCACTATCGCCGTTCGCCCGCAACCCGCTTACTCAACCGCACGATGGTGTAGCCCGGCCACGAGCGTTAGCGAGGATCACGCTGTTGGCGGAAGGCGACGAGGCTCTCGTCGGGGAGGTGGACGGCGGTCGACTTCTGGCTCTCGAGCGGCTCGCTCGCCAGCTGCTTTCGGCCTTCATGCATCCAGCCTTCGAACTGCTCGGCCCACTTCCAGACGGCGGACACTTCGGTGGCGAAGACATCAACGTGGGTGACGCGGGAATCGAGAATGAGCTGATGGATGCCGTGAGGCGCCCTGCCAAGCTCGGCGCTACGGCGGGCGTCGACCCACCACCTGGAGCTTCCGAAGTAGCCCGCATTTCGCGCGTCGGTAATTCGGATGATCACGGGAGCCCCAGAGTCGGGATGCAATTGGGAGTGGTAGCGCGTAGGGGAGTCGAACCCCTGATCTCCGCCTTGAAAGGGCGGCGTCCTGGGCCACTAGACGAACGCGCCGCCCGACTACGGTAGCAGCCGCCGGGTGCTTGCGCGAGTCACGCGCTGGGAGGCGGCGTATGCTTCGGCAATCAACTCACCGGAGATTGCGATGCGCACCCGCTACGTGAAGACGCCCGACCAGGTCCGCCAGATGCAGGCGATTTACGCGACGCCCGACTTCCTCGATTCGCGTTCCGTCAGCCTCACCTTCCTCACGGACCCGGAGGTGGTACGCGAACTGCTGCCGCCGCCGCTCGAACCGGCGGCCGAGCCGCGCGTTTCCGTCGCGGTTTACGAAATCGGGCGCTCGAACTGCGTCGGCGCGTTCAACGGCGCGAGCGTGAACATCGCCTGCCGCTACCAGGGCGAAGACGGCCTCTACTGCCTGACCATGCCGATGTCGACGGACACGGCGATCATCTTCGGGCGCGAGCTCTACGCGGAGCCGAAGAAGCTCGCGGACTGCCAGGTGGTCGAGCGGGGGCGCTTCGTCCACGGGACGGTGACACGGCATGGCGTGACATACATCGAGATCATGGGGACGTTCGACGAGCCGATGGCCGAGGTCGAGCGGTCCAGCGTGAGCCAGCATTACTACTTCAAGTATCTCCCCGCCGCAGACGGGAAGGGTCTCGCCTTCGACCCGCAGCTCGTCCGCGTGACACACCGCGGCACGACCCACCGGCTGGCGCGGGGCACGGGCACACTCACTTTCCGCGAATCGCCGCACGACCCGGTGATCGACCTGCCTGTGCACCTGGTGGAGGGCGCCGCCTTCAGTGAGGGCGAGACGATGACGACGGCCGAGGTGGTGGCGACGGTGCGGGCGGAAGACTTCCTGCCCTGGGCCTATGGTAAGGCGGACGACCTGACGGTCTGGGCGGATGCGCGAGCGATGGCTACGGGATAGCTCCTCACGGCCTGGCCGCCGTCAATTGCACCCGCGGCCAGAGACGGCCGCGACTCCTTGGGTGGTGCCCTCCTCAATAGCCGTGGCTGTCCCAAAGGATGTCGCCCGCGCCGCTGAGTTTGGCCTGGTAGCGGGCGGCGACGAAAAGCAGGTCGCTCAGGCGGTTGAGGTAGGGCACGACGAACGCGCTGACCTCTTCCTCGCGGCTGAGGGCGATGACGAGCCGTTCGGCGCGGCGGCAGACGGTGCGGGCGATGTGTAGCTGGGCCGCGGCCGGGTCACCGCCGGGGAGGATGAAGCTCTTGAGCGGCTCAAGGTCGTCGTTCCAGGCGTCGATCCAGCCTTCGAGCTGGTCGATGTGGCGCTGTTCGATGCCGGGGACGGCGAAGCGTTTCTTGTCCGACTGGAGGATGCAGAGGTCGCTGCCCGCGTTGAAGAGGACCTGCTGAATGATGAAGAACTGGGGCCGCATGGATTCGTGCAGGCCGGCGGCGACGCAAACCCCGACGACGCTATTGAGCTCGTCGACCGTGCCGTAGCTCTCGATGCGGAGCGAATCCTTGGCCACGCGCTGGCCGCCGCCGAGGGCGGTTGTGCCATCGTCGCCGGCGCGGGTGTAGACGCGGTTGATGTGGACCATGGGGGGTAGCTTCTAGCTCTTAGCTGCTAGCTGCTAGTGAGGCGGCTGGCCATTGGCCGTTGGCCGTTGGCCGTTGGCCGTTGGCCGTTGGCGAGATGTCTTCCGGCGGCCGGCCCGAGGTTCTCGGTGTAAGCTGACGACGTGCCATTCGAACCGCCCGGCCAAGAGGCTTATGACTCCACCGTGGTGGGATCGACCCGTATCCGAGCTATTCGCGCCTTTGGTCGGGACGGGTCGCGCCATACTACCGATCTCACAGTCTCCCCTCGAAGTCGCGGTGTCGAATCTGCGACTGGACGACACCCGAAGGGCCAGGATCGAAAGGGCGCTGACGACTCTCGACGCTCGTCTACGGGCCGACGCGACCCTCGGCCCGCTGATTCGGCGGTTGGCCAAACAAGGGTCATTTGCGCTCGGCACAGCCATCCGGCCCGAAGGCGCCGTTTCCTTCGACGTGGATACTGCGCTTGTGATGGACGTCCGTAGACTTCCGCTCCGCCAGATTGAACCGCTCGCAGTCGCCAACCTTGTCGCCGAAGCACTTTCCCAACATGAATGGTACCGCAAGAGACTTTCTCTCAAGAGCCGCTGTATTCGTATAGAGTACACTGGTGGCTTCCATGTTGATGTGGTTCCGGCGCACTGCGATGAATCCTATTCTCCACGGAGTGTCCCGTTGCTGATAGCCAACCGGCCGCACAATACGTGGGAGGAATCGCATCCGCTCGGCTATCAGCGATGGTTTTCGGCCGCGGACGCGAGGACCGGTAGGAGACTGCGGCAAATAGTCATTCTCATGAAACGATGGCGAGACATACGTCCTGAAGATCGGGCCATATCCTCGGTCCTACTGACCACGCTTCTTTGCTACGCGGAGGACTGCCAGAAGTTATCTCTCCCGCGCTCCGTATCTTCCACGTTAGCGAATCTGGTGAATATGCTCGGTCGCTACGAAGATGTACCTGTCGTGGCCAATCCGTCGTTGACTTCGGAGAATCTCAGTCGCGACTGGTCGTCGCAGCAATTCGCGTCCTTCAGGCGCAGCCTCCACGACGCCAGCGTCATCGCCGCCGAGGCCACCAGAGGAGGCCGCGGATCGAGGGGCTTGTGGCGTCAGCTCTTTGGAGACGCCGTTCCGCTCTGAGGTCATTTCCAAACCTTCCAGGCGTAGCCCCGCAGGTGAGACCGCACTGCATCGAGGTACGCCTGAGCCGCTTCGGAGATATCGTCGATGCCAAGGTCACCAATGCTCATCTCCTCGTCCGATTCGAGGGGTGCCGAC
>JAYUAG010000229.1:0-4910 GCA_043741475.1 Thermoflexaceae bacterium
CCCTTGTCGTTCGGTCCGTTGTCGTAAAAAGGGTCGCGGATGAGCCGCCAGAATGTGCCCATGGTCGCGACCGGCCCTGGGAGTTCGCGCTGGAGCGCCGCGGCCAGCGCCCAGACCGCACCAAGGATGAGGGCCGCGCCTGCGAACGAGACCACCCCGGAGAGAACCTTGCGGCTGAGGCCGGCCAGGGCGTCCGTCGCGGGGGCGGCTGCGGCGACGGCCCTGGGCACCACCCCTCGTCGAGGCCTGACGATCGCACTCACGCGCCACCTCCGACGCGCTTGAGGTAACCCGCCGCGTCAGCGGGGTCGAAGCGCGCGTTATCGAGCGACATCGTGAACGCCGAGAGGTCGTCCCCGGGTACCGAGATCCCCATCTCACCTGCAACTTCCTTGTAGAGGTCGGTGAGCACGAGACGGTCCGCCACGGCCCTCGTGTCCGGCAGTTCCTTCAGGTATCCGTGGCGGACGTACTGCGTCAGGAACCACGCGCCGTGCGCGCGCCGCGGGAAGTTCACTGCGCCATCGCGGAAGAAGAGCATGGCGTCGTCGGTGTAGGTGAATTCGCCAAGGTCCTTGCCGAGCGTATACCTGCCCTCCAGCCGCGCGTCGATGACGTCGGCGGGCGCGTTCACGTAGGCGGGGACGCCGATCGCCTTTGCCACGGCGGACTTGTTCTTCGGGTCATCGATGTATTTGCCAGCCTCGAGCACGGCGCGCATCAAGAGCTTGAGGTCGCCCCGGCGTTTGGCGAGGAACTCCGGGTTCACGCCGAGCGCCTTCTCCGGGTGGTGCTTCCAGATGTCCTGCGAGGCGATGGTGGTGAAGCCGATGCCCTCCTTCACCGCCACCCCGTTCCATGGCTCGCCCACGCTAAAGCCGTCCATCGTGTTCACCTTCATGTTCGCGACCATCTGCGGCGGCGGGATGGTGATGATCTTCACCGTCTTCTGGTCGACGCCCGCGGCCGCGAGCCAGTAACGCAGCCACATATCGTGCGTGCCGCCGGGGAAGGTCATGGCGAAGGTGGCTTCCTTCTTCGCCTTCACCGCTTCGACGGCCGGCCTGACGCGGTCGAGCTGCCGGAAACCGACCTTGCCACCGAAGTCCTCGTTCGAGAGTGTGATCGCCTGTCCGTTGTTGTTCAGGACCATCGCGATCGGGATCTCTTTGCCCGCAGGGCCACCGATTCCTGAGTACACGGAGAAGGGCATCCCGAAGAGCATGTGGGCGGCCTGGAGGTCTCCCGTGAGCAGGCCGTCGCGCAGTGCCGCCCACGAGGCCTGCTTCACCAGGTCCACGTTTAGCCCGTACTCCTTGAAGAGGCCCAGTTCTTGCGCCATCACGAGCGAGGCGCAGTCCGTGAGGGCGATGAAGCCAACCTTGATCTTCTCGTCGCTCGACGCCTTCGGCCGCGTGACGGCTGACGGCGAAACGGCGGCCTCGCCCGAAGTGATGGCGGTCGCCGCAGGCGAATCGTCATCGCCGCCGCAGGCCGCCAACAGCGAGGGAAGGGCGAGTGCGGCGCCCCCCGCCCCAAGGAGCTTCAGGAATTGTCGTCTCTGGATCGTCATGGTTCCTCCTGTGAATCCGGACGCGTGGGTCTGCGCTGATCGGCGTTTCTACATCGCAACCCCCGCGAGTTCCCGTTCCTTCGAGGCCGCATCACCGCTCAAGATCGCGCCGATCGCTGCCGCGGCATCGGCCATCAGCACGCGCTCGCCGCTTCTTCGCGCGAGCGTCCCTTCGCCAACGAGCGAGCCGCCTATGAACAGGTCGGCTGCTTCGACCAGCTGGTCGCCCACGCGGACGTTCGCGCCCTGCAGCCCAATGTCCGCGACGTGGTGTTTGCCACAGGCGTGGACACAGCCGGAGATGTGGATGCGTGTACCTTCCGGGACCAGTACGGCGCGCCGTTCGAGTTCCGCCGCCAGCTCTATCGCCCGCGCCTTGGTGTCGATCAACGAAAAGTGGCAGTAGTCGGTGCCCGTGCAGGCCACGAGACCGCGATAGACCGGGCCCGGGTCTGGCCGCAGTTCCGCGAGCAGCGGTTCGGCGAGCAGCGCCGGGAGACGGTCACCCGGCACAGACGTGAGGACGAGGTTCTGACCGCCCGTGAGGCGTACCTCGCCGTCGCCGTAAGCCAGCGCGAGCCGGGCCACGCCGCTCAGCTGTGCGGCCGTGGCGCGGCCAACGGGCACATGCAAGCCCACACTGTTTAGGCCCGCCTGGCGCTGCGCCTTCACGCCCAGGTGGTCGCCGGCGACGCTCGTGCGCTCATCGCGCCCGGCGCGTTGGAGCGGCGTCCCCACTTCACGCTCCACCTCGGCGCGGAACCGTTCTTCGCCCCAATCCGCGAGGAGCCACTTCAGCCGCGCCTTCGTGCGCACCTCCCGCGGGCCGTTGTCCCGGTAGACGCGGAGCACGGCCGTGAACAGGGAGACGACGCCAGCTGGTTCAACGAAGACGCCCAGCGCCGAGGCGAGCCGCGGAGCCGTACCGCCGAGCGCACCACCCACAAGCACGTTGAACCCGGCGACCAGTCGCCCGTCCAGCCGTTTCGTCGAGGGGACAAAGCCGAGGTCCTGCGTTGTTGCCTGGCCACAGTCTTCCCTGCAACCGGCGAGTGAGAGGTTCAGTTTGCGCGGGAGGTTGCTGAACTCGCGGTTGCCAAGATGGATGGCGGCGATCTCCTTGAGCAGTGGCGTCGTGTCCATCAGCTCGGCGCCATCCACGCCTGCGAGCGGGCAACCGATGTAGTTGCGGACGTTATCCAGGCCGGTCTGCATCGCGCCGAGGCCGCAAGCGTCCAGCCGGCGGAGAATCTCAGGGACGTCGCGCAGGGCGATGTCGCGCAGCTGCAGGTTCTGGCGCGTCGTCAGATCGGCCGTGCCGCCGCCAAACTCGGCCGCGAGCGCAGCGACCGAACAGAGCTGCGACGCGGTCATCCGCCCGCCATGAATGCGCAGGCGCATCATGAAGGTCCCCGGCTTCTGCGGCCGGTGGAAGACGCCGTACCACTTCATCCGCTGGAGGTCGTCCTCGGGGATCTCCTCGATTGGCGTCCCGGCGGCGGCGTAGCGGATGAGGTCGGGCCAGACATCGAGCCCGTCTTTGGCGGCCTTCAGGGCTTCGAATTTGTTCACGGCGCCTCCTCGTCCCTTCATGGTGGGAGGCGCAAATGACTACGGGGTTTCCGTCAGGAGTCCGTTACATCACGTGTGGATGAACACGTTGTTCCACGTTGATTGCGAACGTGTTGCCCAGGCGGGTGGTTCCCGTGGATGGGAGGTATAGCCCCAGAGCGCGCCGGGAACGCCTGGCGTGGTGACACAACCCGCTCGGTGACCGTCGCGGTTCGGACGCACGAGCGCTTGGTTGGCCGCCAGTCCGAACCGCGCGCGTGAGCAAGCGGGTTGTGTCCACCAGCGTCCGCCGAGTGGCCCCGGGCTTTGTGGAAGCTGGAGTCGCCGGCGCTTACGCCCGAACGTGCCCCACGAGCTCTTCCGCCGCCGTGTGCGGGTCGAGCGAGCGGCCAGCTACCCGCAGGACAATCGCATCAAGCTCCGCCTCGGGCGTCGACTCCTGGATCTTCCTCAGAAGGATAGCGCGGGCGGTGGCGAGTACCTGGTGGCGGGCGTTCGCGGTCCGGTGCTTTTCCATCTCGCCGCTCTCTTCGAGCCACTTTTTGTGGTTCGCGATCGCGTCCGCGACCTTCTCCAGCCCTTCGCCCTTGAAGGCGATCGTCTTCAGGATGGCCGGGCGACGCGAACCGGCGGGCGCGAGCGAGAGCAACGCTTGCAGCTGGCTCACGAGCACGTCCGCGCCGGGGTGGTCGGCCTTGTTCACGATGAGAATGTCGGCGATCTCGATGATGCCGGCCTTCAGGGCCTGGATGTCGTCTCCCGTGCCGGGATTGTTCACGAGCAGGGTCGTGAGCGCCGTGCCCGCGATCTCGACCTCGTCCTGACCTGCGCCGACCGTCTCGATGATCACGTAGTCGAAGCCGAAGGCGTCCATGATCGCGACCACGTCGGCGATCGATGGGGCGAGGCCCCCGAGCGCGCCGCGGCTCGCCATGCTGCGCACGTAGACGCCGGGGTCAAGCGCGAGGTCCTGCATGCGGATGCGGTCGCCGAGGATCGCGCCGTGGGTGTAGGGGCTCGATGGGTCGACGCAGACGATGCCGATGGTCTTGTCGCGGCGGCGGTACTCCTGCGCGAGCGCCCCCGTGAGCGTGCTCTTGCCAGAGCCGGCGCCACCGGTGACGCCGATGATGTGCGCTTTGCCCGAGTGGGGGAAGAGTTCCCGCAGGTACTCGCGTCCTTCAGCGGTCTCGTTCTCGACGCGGCTGATGATGCGCGCGAGGGCGCGGCGCTCGCCGTGGAGGAAGCGCTCCACAAGGTCGCTGGCGAGCGCCAACTCAGTCCTTCTTCACGTTGGCGTAGACGAACTTGACGATGTCGCCGGTGTTCGTGCCGGGGCGGAAGATGGCGCTGAAGCCGAGGTCGGTGAGGGCCTTCGTGTCCTCTTCGGGGATGATGCCCCCACAGAAGAGGATGACGTCGTCGACGCCGCGCTTCTTCAATTCAGCGACCACGCGTGGGAAGAGCTCGAGGTGGGCGCCGGAGAGGATGGACAGCCCGACGACATCGACGTCTTCCTGGAGCGCGGCCTCGGCGATCATCTCCGGTGTCTGGCGGATACCGGTATAGATCACCTCGCAGCCGCCGTCACGGAGGGCGCGGGCGACGACCTTCGCCCCCCGGTCGTGGCCATCGAGGCCTGGCTTGGCGATGAGGACGCGGACTTTCTGAGCGGTGGCGGTGGACATAGGTGTTCTATCTTTCGTTGAGCCGCTCGGCGTCCCGGTTTGTGGGGGTGAAGTCTATCACTGTGCGACGCGCGCGA
>JAYUAG010000230.1:0-1997 GCA_043741475.1 Thermoflexaceae bacterium
TGTCGTTCCATTGTTCGACGATCGGCTGTGAGCCCGACCCGATGCCCAGGACGAAGCGCCCTGGCGCCAGTTCTGCCATCGTCGCTGCGCTCATCGCGAGGGTGGCCGGGCCGCGTGTATAGACGTTTGCGATGGCGGTCCCCAGGCGCAGATTGGTCGTGGTGGCGAGCACCGCGAGCGGGACGAACGCATCGTTCCCATCGACTTCATAGGACCAGGCGTCGGTGTAGCCCAGCCGCTCCATCTCCTGCGCCACGGCCGCGTGTTCGGCGACCGAAAATTCATAGGGTACGGATAGCGCCCAGCGCTTCTGAAATCGTGACATTGGCTATTCTCCTCGGTCGATCATGCGTTCAAGAATGGCGGTCTGTATGGGCACGCGCCATTCGAAGTCTGCCGCGGCGGGGTTGGCCGCCGAGCCCTCAAGGTAGAGCATGTAGAGTCCCTCGATGATCACAATCCCCTTCCACGCGGCCAGCGCGCGGTAGAAGAGCATGTCTCGCATCGATCGCCCGCTGCGCGATTCGTACCGCGCCACCATCTCATCCGCTGTTGGAAAACCTTCCAGCTCCGTCAATCCCGTCCGGATAAGGGGCCGCTCTTCGAACCCGGGCGGCCTCTCCGCGTTCGTCCACGTGTTTGCCAGGTAGCCCAGGTCCGCCAGCGGGTCTCCGATCGTAGCCATTTCCCAGTCGAAGATCGCAACAAGCCTGGGCTCAGCGTGGGAGTACATCACGTTGTCGAACTTGTAGTCGCCGTGGACCACCGTGTGCGGCTGCTCTGGAGGAATGTGACCGCGCATCCACGTGGTGATCGCGTCCAGGCCGGGGAGTTCGCGCGTGCGCGGACGAGTCAGCTGCCACTGCGAGGCCCAGCGCTCCACCTGGCGTGTGATATAGCCGCCGTCGCGCCCGCTGAGGCCAGCCGCGCGCCAATCCACGGCGTGTAACTCGACGAGTGCGTCGATCATCTCCTCGCCCATGCGCCGCCGCCCCTCCGGGTGGTCGTAGTGCGGCGGCAGCTCGAAGCGCGGCACGTGCCCCCCGGTGCGCTCCATCAGGTAGAACGGCGCACCGATCACACTCGTGTCCTCACACAGCAACACCGGACGCGGCACACGGGCGCGGCCATAGAGCCCGGCGATGAAGCGGTACTCGCGCAGCACGTCGTGCGCTGTCGGCAAAAGCGGTCCCGCGGGCGGGCGGCGCATCACCCAGCGTTCCTCGCCGCGGCTCACATAGAAGGTCTCGTTCGAGAACCCGGCTGTGTGCTTTTCGACGGCGAGAACGCCGCTCCGCCCGGGGACGTGTTCGTTCACATAGGCCTCAAGCGAGGCCACGTCGACCAGGTGTGCCGGCGCTGCTTCGACAATGAACTCGCTTCCCACCGCAGTACGGGGAATATGGGCGCGCTCGCCCTCACTCGCAAGGCCGTCGCTGGGTATGCTTCTCCGCACATCAAAGTTGGAGCCGCTCGCTTGCCCATCGCCCTGACCCCCGAGATGACCGAATCCTTCGCCAACGCCATGACGAGCGGGAACTTCGTCCTCGTCGCGACGGCTTCCCGAGCCGGCCACCCGGACATCGCCTTCAAGGGCAGCACCATGGTCTGGGACGCGGACAATATCGCCTTCTGGGAGCGCGCCCGCGGCACCACACTTTCGAACCTGCAGGAGAACCCGAACGTATGCCTGCTCTACCGCAATCCCCAGGCGCGCATCATCTGGAAGTTCTTCGGCGTCGCCGAACTGCACGAGTCCGGGCAACTGCGCGAGGCGGTGATGGCGAGGACCATCCAGCTGGAACTCGACCGCGACCCTGAACGGAAGGGCGTCGCCGTCGTGATCCGCATCGACAAGGTGATTCAGATGGGCCAGGTCCTCATGGAGCGGGAGGGCGTCTGAATCAGTCGAGGTCGATCGTGCCTGCCCGGAAGTCGATGGCGAGCCGGTGGTCGCGGAAGAAGTCCAGCCCGAGCAGCCCGTCGACCGGCGCCGA
>JAYUAG010000231.1:0-4881 GCA_043741475.1 Thermoflexaceae bacterium
AGTAGTAGCCCGCACGTTCCGCCGCTTCCATCACGGAGTCGCCTTCGTGGGCGGTGATCTCTATCCCCGATGGCTCGACGCGGACGCGTGGCATACGCCAAGTGTAGGCCGCTCATCGGATGGGGGCCGCCGGTTCCGCCCTCGTGGCCTCAGTTGAGGCCCGGTTCGGGCGGGAAGTGCGCGAACATCGCCAGCTTGCCCGGCTGGCGCTTCAGCACAGCCCGCCAGAGACCGTTGGGGTCAGAGGAGAACAGATCTGGCAGCCGGGTCTCAACGACGAACCAGGCCTCGCTTTCGATCTCCCCTTCGAGCTGGCCCGCGGCCCAGCCGGCGTAGCCGCTAAAGAGGCGCACGCCAGAGAGCATGCCGGCCATCTCCGCGGGCCGCGACAGGTCAATCAGGCCGACCGTCCCACTGACACTCAGCCAGCCTTCGGCGGGCGCCTGCGCCCTTGCCTCCGCCAATCCGAACGCCGCGGCGGGCTCCACCGGCCCTCCCTTGAAGAAAACCGAGGGCGGCGCCACGTGCTCCATCCAGGCGGGCAGGTGGTCACCCACGCGCGCATCCTCGATCGGGCGGTTGATGACGAGGCCGAAGGCGCCCTCATTGCTGTGTGCGCAGAGATATACCACCGTCCGGTGAAAGTTCGGCTCCTCGAGCAGCGGACTGGCGACCAGCAGCTTGCCTGTCATATCGTCGGCCATGCGCGCATCCTATCGACGCTCAAGCCGCGATTCCAGTGTTACCGGCTGGTGTCCGCGGGCCTTATGATGCGCCCGTATCAGGGCGGGCTGTCCGCCCGGAGGTAACGTGCGAAGCCAACCCCGACCGCCTCGTGCCGCCGCGATCGCCCTCGTCGTTGTCGGCGTCCTCGGGTTCCTCACCGCCACCGGCTCGCAGGCGGCGCATTCGGCCGTCCTTAGCGCGGGGTACTACAAACAGGTCCTCAGGGACACCGACGCCATCGACCGCACCTACAACGAGATCGCCGGTGACGACTCGATGAAGGGCCCCGTGGAAAACCTGCTCGGCGGCGCCGTCGACGATGACGTGTTGGGTGGCTTCCTGGGTGGATTTCTGGGCGGCGACAAAGGCGGTATCGGCGGCATTGCCGACCTGGTCCCACCGGAGATCGTTTCAGGACTGATCCAGGTCATCTCCCCGGACCTGCTCCAATCACTGGTGGATGCCGCCATCGACCGGCTGATCGCCTACCTCAAGGGCGGCGGCGAACTCGTGCTCACCCTGGACGTCACCGATGTCATCGGAGGTGTGGGGGATGTCTTAGCCCGAGACGACCTGAAGGACTCCCCCTTCATATCCGAGCAACGCCAGGGTGGCCAAACGCGGCAGGTGCTCGGGCCGCCCGAGGATGTGCGCAAGAAAATCGAAGACTCCCTGACGCTCGTCCAGGCGATTTCGTCGAACTCGGCCTGGCTGCGATTCGTCGGTCTGGCGGTGCTGGTTGGGGCGCTGGCCGGCGTCGCCATCCTCTCCTCTCCGGACCGTGCAGCGATGGTGCGATGGCCCGGAATGACGCTGGTCGCCGGCGGAAGCGCTGGATTCGTTGGCTGGTTGATCGCGAAACCGGTCTTTCAGTCGCTGGTGGTCGACGCTGCGTTTGAAGGGGGCAAAGCGCCCTCGCCCGCCTTTGACCGGCTCGCGCGCGACGTGTTGAACACGTGCGTGAGCAACATCACCCCGTACATCTGGATTCCCTGTGCCGTCGGCGCGCTCGCCGGGGGCATCCTTATCGGGCTTTCGTTCATGGCGCCCCGCCCGCGCGCGGCGATCTGAACGCCTTCGCCGCCTATACTGGGCGAACAGACGAGGGAAGCGATGTCGCAGCCGCAGCCGGGTTTCCCGGCGGTCATCAAGCACTATCAGCTTGTCCGGACGATCGGGCAGGGCGGGATGGGCCTCGTCTGCGAAGGGATTGACCGGCGAGACGGCTCGCGCGTCGCCGTCAAGCTCCTCTTCCCCGCGCTTGCCGCCTCTGACCCCAGCTTCGCCGAGCGCTTCGAGCGCGAAGCCCATGTCGCCGCCCTCCTGCGCTCGCCATACACCGTGCACGTCATCGATTTCGGTGTAGAAGATGCGGCGACCTACATCGTCATGGAGTTCATCGACGGCGAGACGCTTGCCGCCTTGATCCGGAGAGACCCGCCCGATGCGCAGCGCGCGCTCCGCATCGCTGCTGAAATTGCGCGCGCGTTGGAGGAGGCCTCCGCGCGCGGCGTCGTCCACCGCGATATCAAGCCGGAAAACATCCTCATCGACAAAGCGGGACGGGTGAAGGTCACGGACTTCGGCATCGCCCGCGCCCTCGCGGGCCCGAGTATGACGCAGGCCGGACTGTTCCTCGGTACGCCGAGCTACGCCGCGCCGGAGCAGGTCGATGGCCAGGTGGACCACCGCGCGGACATTTACTCGCTCGGTGTGACGCTCTACGCGATGCTCGCGGGCCACCCGCCTTACAGCGGCAAGACACCGATCGACGTCATGATCCAGCACCGCAGCGCCGTGCTGCCGATGGCGGCGATAGCACACGTGCCGGACGCAGTTACCAACATCGTGCGCCGCTGCATGGAGAAGGATCCGCTCGACCGGTACCAGACGGCGGCCGAGTTGGCGGGCGCACTTGACCGCGCGCGCGCCTCGCTCTCGCGCCAGGAACCGATCGTGAGCCCCTCTGCCGCGAGTTCCCGTCCCGCGCCGGCCCCGTCGCTGCACCCTGAGCCCGACACTCCGGATCCTCGCTCCGGGCAGACGCCCGTGCTTTCCGCGTACCGGGGCGCGGGCGCGTCGTTCGATGCGCCCGCCACGCAGGTTGCTCCCATGGCAGCGAATCAGCCGACATCGTCACTGTATCCACCGTTCCCGGCGGGCGGTCCACCGCTCACCAGCGCACCAGCGGTGATCGAGCCCCGCAACTCGTCCCGCCGCCTGATCCTGATCGGCGGCGCCGCCGCGGTCGTCGCAGCCGTCATCGCCGCGGTCGCCGTCCTCGCCCTCTCAGGCGGCGGAAAGCACAAGACGACCGAGCCGGGCGGCAACCCGACCGCCGGTGCGACCACGACCGCGGCAGGCACTCCGGGTGCCAGCGCGGCGGCCACGGCCACCAACGTCCCTACGGTCACGCCACCGCCCAACACCGCCTCGAAGCTCAGTTCGGGCGCGCGCGCAAACCCACTCACCTGCCTGAACCTGCTCGACCAGCCGACGGAGAGCGCTACCAGCAAGATCCTCGGCACTCGCTGCCCCGGCGAGCAGGTGGTCGTCGTCACCAACACGCCGCCGTCGTCGACGGTCGTCGTTACGGAAGGAGTCGTGTTCTGGCGCGTCGTGGCGGTGGGTGTCATCGCCCCTGGTGGAGGGCAGCTCGTCGGCTGGATGAAGGAAGTGACCGTCACGGGCAACATCCGCTTCCTCGCGCTGGTCGAGTGAGTTCGGAATCACAGGACGGAGGCATTTTGCAAGCGACTCTCCCTTCCCACGGCCGCGACTGGGCCACCCTGCGCGAAGAAATGTCTTCGATGCGGGAGGGCGACCTCGACTGGCGGCACGGCCGCCATGGCGCCTATGTCTGGTACGCCGACGACGAACTCGAACACGTCCTCGTCGAGGCCTTCGGCATGTTCATGGTGGAGAACGGCCTCGGCATACGCGCCTTCCACAGCATCGGCCGGATGGAGCGCGAAGTTTTGGAAACGGTCCAGGGGTTGCTCCACGCCCCAGAAGGCGCGGCCGGAGTGTTCACCTCGGGCGGCACGGAGAGCATCTTCCTCGCGATGCACGCGATGCGTGAGTGGGCACGAGCGACGCTTCCCGGCGTCGGGAAGCCGACGATCGTTGCGCCGCACTCGGCTCATCCGGCTCTGAACAAGTCAGCGCACTACCTGGGCCTCGACGTCATCCGCGTTCCGGCAGGGCCGGACCACCGGGTCGATCCTGCCGACCTTGAGCGCGCGATCACGCCGGACACGATCGGTCTTTACGTTTCAGCGCCCTCGTACTCCCTCGGCCTGATCGACCCGATCCCCGAGGTTGCCGCACTCGCCCGCGAGCGGGGACTCTGGCTCCACGTCGACGCCTGCGTGGGCGGCATTCTCTCCCCTGCGGTGCGCCGGATCGGCTACGACGTCCCGTCTTTCGATTTCTCCAACGAAGGCGTCAGCTCCATCTCCGCGGACTTGCACAAATCAGGCTATGCGGCCAAGCCGGCCTCGACCGTGACCTTTCGCACCGCCGAGCTGCGCGAGTTCGCCCGCTACCGCTTCAGCGATTGGCCGAGCGGGGGCTATTCGTCCTACACGTTCACAGGCTCCCGGCCCGGCGGCGCAATCGCGGCCGCCTGGGCCGCGTTCCAGTTCCTCGGCGAGGCCGGCTACGAACGGCTCGCCGCCTCCGCGATGCGCACCAAGGAGCGGATGATCGAAGGCCTGACGAAAATCCCCGGGGTCGTCGTCCACGGGACGCCCGAACTCTGGGCCTTCGCCTTCGGCGCCGACGACATCGAGCCGGGCAAGGTGTCAGCGTTGATGGCGAGCCGCGGCTGGGTGAACGGCATCACGACGCACCCGCCGGGCATCCACGTCATGCCTACGCCCGTGCACGAACCCTTCGCGGACGAGTTCGTGGCGGCGGTCGCGCGCTGCTTCGCCGAGGTGCGCGCCTCGGGCGGGCCCGCTGCGGCGAAGGCGACGTACGCCTGACGCTCTGGCGGTTGCTGGCGAGGCGGCGGTCAGCCTATGCTGGGAATCCCTTCGGGGGCGGTTAGCTCAGTTGGTTAGAGCGCGTCGTTCACACCGACGAGGTCACTGGTTCGAGTCCAGTACCGCCCACCAGATTCCATTGCATGGCCGAAGCCGCTTAGGGAGA
>JAYUAG010000232.1:0-4872 GCA_043741475.1 Thermoflexaceae bacterium
GTCGCCTCGCAGACCGCCATTCCTGACTGTGCGGCCAGCCGCTCCGCCTCACGCACGAGTTGAGTCTTCCCGACCCCGGCTTCCCCTTCAACAAGGACGAGGCTGCGTTCGCCGTTGCGCGCGGCGTCGAGCGCGGCCCGAATTTCACGCAACTCCGTGTGCCTGCCGACAAAAACCGGCCGCCGAAGTATGAGCCGTTCGACCAATGTTGCCACCGGCCCGAATCATGGTGTACCCGCACGCGATTCGCAATGAGTGGCCCGCCATTGCGGCTTGGGCGGCGCGTACCGGCACGGGAGGAAACGGACTACTTCCTCCGGCGGCTTCTTGAGCGCCTGCGGGCGATGGTGCCGCCCGGCCGCTCGTTCCTGGGCGATATCTCGATTGGCTCGGGGGCCGGCGACGAGGCCAAGAGCGCCGCTTCCTGAAGCCTCATCCGGCTCCCGTCCTCCGTCACGTCTACGCCGCCACGGGGATTGCCACCACTTCGATATCGCCCCAGGTGGCGTCTTGCTCGGCCTCGCACTCGCCCAGCTTGAGCATCTCGAGAATCGCGAGAAACGAGAGCAGCACTTCCAGCCGCGACTCGCACTCCTCCACCGCCGTGCGGAAGGAGAAGCGCCCATCGCGTCGCAGCCGCTCGCGCAGCGACGTCAGGCGCTGCACGAGCGTCACGCGCTCGCGCGTGATACCTACGCGCGGCGGCTCGGGCGCGCGCGCCATCACGTCCATCATGATCTTGCGCATCAGCTCCATGGTCACGCCTTCGAGGCCGGGACTCTCCGGGCGCACCGGCGGCGGCGCCAGCCGCGTAAACAGCCGCAGGCCCGCCTCCTGGCGCTCTCCCAGGATGTCGGCGATGCCGCTGAAGCGGCGGTACTCTTCGAGCATGTCCACCAGTTCGCGGCCGACGTCGTCCTCTTCGAGGTCTTCGACCACCTCCACCGGCGGACGCGGCAGCAGCGCCCGCGACTTCAGGTAGATCAGCTTCGCGCCGATCGCGATGAAGTCGGCGAGAGCGCCGTGGTCCATGCCCTCGGCCGTACGCAACGCCGCCAGGTACTGGTCCGTCACGGCGACCAGCGAGACGGTGGTGATGTCAAGGTCGTTCCGCTCGATCAGCTGCAAGAGCAGGTCGAGCGGGCCCCGGAAGACGGCAATGTCGATTTCGCGCATAGACGACTGCGGGCTCTCACCGCCCCGCAGCGGTGTGCTCGCGCTGGTCATACGACCGTGACCGTCTTCACCCCGCTGCAGACGCATACACTCCCGGCAGCGTCCGCTCGACCGCGGTGGCGATGGCGGCGACCGATCGCATCATCCGGGCGAAGGACTCGAAGGTCAACGATTGGGCGCCGTCGCTGAGGGCGTGGTCGGGGTTCGGGTGCACCTCGATCATCAGGCCGTCCGCCCCGGCGGCGACCGCCGCCCTCGCCACCGGCTCGACGAGCTTCCACTTGCCCGTGCCGTGGCTCGGGTCGGCGATCACGGGCAGGTGGCTCAGCGACTTCGCCAGCGGGATGGCGTTGATGTCGAAGGTGTTGCGATACGCGGTCTCGAAAGTGCGGATGCCGCGCTCGCAGAGGATCACGTTGGGGTTGCCCTGGGCGCAGATGTACTCAGCCGCGAGGAGCCATTCCTCAATCGTGCCGGCAAGGGCTCGCTTCAGCATGACGGGCTTGCGCAGCTTGCCCACTTCGTCGAGCAGGATGAAGTTCTGCATGTTGCGCGCGCCGATCTGGATGATGTCGGCGTGCTCGGCCACGGCGTCCAGATCGCGCACGGTCATCAGCTCGGTAATCACGGGAAGGCCGCTGACCTTACCCGCGAGGGCGAGATGGCGCAGCCCGTCTTCGCCCAGCCCGCGGAAGGCGTAGGGCGAGCTGCGCGGCTTGAAAGCGCCGCCGCGGAGGACGTTCGCGCCCGCCGCCTTCACCGCGATCGCCGTCTCGACAATGTGGGTCTCGTCTTCGATCGAACAGGGCCCCGCCATCACGACGAGCGCTTCGCCGCCGATGGTCACGCCCTTGCCCACGTCGACGATAGAGTTGCCGGGCCGGAACTCGCGGCTCACGAGCTTGTACGGCTTGGTGATGCGGTGCACCGCTTCGACGTGGGGCATCGTCTCGAACATGTCCTGCAGCTCCGGCAGGTCCGGCCCGATCACGCCGATGATCGTGCGTTCGGTGCCGGCCGAGACGTGGGTTGTGCGGCCGGTCTCTTCGACGCGGTCGATGATGTGCTGGATGTGTTCCGGAGTAGCGTCCGGGGTAACGACGATAATCACGGGTTCTCCTGCCTTAACGGGCGGTGGAATGCGTACTGGTAGCGAGGTCGGGGCGCAGACGGCTGGCCTCGCGGAGATAGACATGGTGGACGTCATGGATTCCCTTTTCGGTGTTCCAGTGGAGCAACACGCGAATGCACATCGGCAGCATGCCGGGGACGGACATTTCGTGGCTCTGCATGAGCGGGACGAAGTTCCATCCCAACTGGTGTCTCGCGGCGACAGCGGGGAACTCGGCGTAAATGTCCGGCGTAGTGGTGATCCAGGCTGATGCGAGGTCGTCGGCATTGATGTCGTTGACTTCGACCATGACCTTGAGCAGTTCGCCGGTGGCTTCGAGGATCTCTTCCTTCACGTTTCGAGTTACGGTGGTTGCGCCGCGCACGCCACGGACTGGCATTGCGTCTTCCTCCAGGGCTAACGGTTCTGGGGTATTACGCTGAAGCTGTGGGGAGCCCAAATTCCCCGGCCAGCGAGCGTCCATAGGCCCGGCCCGCGAGGGGCCAACGCCACGCCCAAGAGCGCACGTTCCCCACCCGCCGGGCGGTCCATACCTGCTCGCAAGTGGCCGGTAACATCCTCCACAAGCTCCAAGACGCACGGTGCGCGGCTTTCAGCCGTCTCTGCGTCGGCCAAATCATACCACAACCATCCTCATCACTCATGACTCATCACTCGCTACTCATCAGTAGTTGAAGAGGTTGCCGCCGCCGTCGACGTAGATCCGCTGGCCCGTCAGGTAGCTCGCGCCCTCCGAACAGAGGTAGCGCACCACGTTCGCCACGTCCTCGGGCTGGCAGACGTGACCGAAGGGGCTACGCGCGTCCAGTTCGCGGATGTCCTTCGTCCCCGTCGTCGCGCGCGCCAGCCGCACGCCCATGTCCGATTCGACCAGCCCCGGCGCGACGATGTTGACACGGATGTTGTTCTTCCGCTCCTCCTTATAGAGCGTCATCGCCAGCGCTTCGAGCGCCGCCTTGCCCATGTTGTAGGGCGAACCGTTCCCCGCGAACGACTGCGTGGCCGCGCTCGAGATCATGATCACGTCCCCCCGAGAGCGCGTGCGCATGGAGGGCATCACGAGCTTCGAAAGGTAGAACGGCCCGAAGGCGTGCGTCCGCACCACGCGCTCCATCTCCATCGGGTCCGTGTCGGCGACGCTCTGGCCGCGGCTAGCGATGCCCGCGTTGTTGATCAGGATGTCGATGAAGCCGAAGTCCTTCACGACCTGCTCCACCATGGCCGCGTCCTCGTCCCAGCTGTCGACCGAGGCCTGGTACATCTTCGCCGTCCCGCCCGCGGCCGTGATTGCCGCCACCGTCTCCTTCGCCGCGTCCTCATCGCGCCGGTAGTTCACGGCGACGGCCGCGCCGTCCGCCGCCAACGCCATCGAAATGCCCCGTCCAATACCGCGCCCACCGCCGGTGACCAACGCCACCCGTCCCGCCAAAGCCATGTCCGTACTCCTCATTGAATGTGCGCGCCATGCTACCGTCCCCGCCTCTTGCGCGCGGACCTCCGGTAGCCGCGGGGCACTGCCCCCGCTGGTTGGCGCTCGTAGTCAGGCGTCCTACCTCATCGCGGTCACATCGAACACCCGCACGCGCACCGCGACGGACCGTTCCTCGGCGAGCAGTACCGCGCCACACAACCCGCAATACGTCCGATCAAGCGCCGGCGTCGCCGCGCCCGCGAACACGCGCTGTCGTTCTTCCACAGGGTGCTGGCAGCTCACCCGCGCACGATGATCGTCGCAGCCGCCACCTCCAAGCGCCCCCTGTCATCACACCGTGAATGAACCCGTACCGCGAATCCGCACCGCGCGCGTCAGCAAGCGGTTCGGATTCGCGGGCTGAGGACAGCCGGGCACGACGCACACCCGGTTTTCGAACGATGCACCCATCCGTAACGCGAATGTCAGCGAGCGTGCTCGGCCCGGATCCCGCGCCTCTCCCGCCCCACTCCCACCGACCCGCGCGCGGGTCATTAGCGCGCGCGTGAGCATGGGCCCCGGCCCATCGCTCGATCCGGTCCAGCAACCCTCCCCCGCGCGTCATTAGCCCGCGCGTGAGCAAGGGCCCCGCCGCATCGCTCGATCCGGTCCAGCGACCCTCCCACGCGTGTCCTTAGCCCGCGCGCAAGCAAGGGCCCCGGTCCACCGCTCGACACCGCTCAACGAACTTCATAGAACGTGCCCCTAACCGCCAAAACTGTACAATCTTCCTAGCGATAACCTCGTCCTTCACGCGCTGTCTACGCCGCAGCCAGCTTCACGGAGCGCTCGATGTCCGATATCCCGACCTTCTCTAACGTCCGCCCGATCGCGATCGAAACCGAGATGCGCACGAGCTACCTCGACTACGCGATGAGCGTGATCGTCTCGCGCGCGCTCCCGGACGTGCGGGACGGCCTGAAGCCCGTGCACCGCCGCATCATGTGGGGCATGTTCGATGGCGGCGCCCGCGCGGGCACGCCCACGCGCAAGTCCGCCCGCATCGTCGGCGACGTCATGGGTCGTTACCACCCTCATGGCGACCAGCCGGTCTACGACGCCCTCGTCCGCCTCGCCCAGGATTTCTCGCTCC
>JAYUAG010000233.1:0-1990 GCA_043741475.1 Thermoflexaceae bacterium
TCATCCGAGGATGTGCGCGCCCTCGTCAAGACCGCCATTGACCGCTTCGGCCGCCTCGACGTGATGTACAACAACGCCGGAATCGGGGGCGGCGAAGGCAGCATCGCCGACTGCACCGAGGAGACGTTCGACCGCATTATCGCCGTCGACTTGAAGGCGGTCTGGCTGGGGATGAAGCACTGCCTGCCCTACCTCATCGCCAACGGCGGCGGGTCGATTATCACGACGGCCTCAGTGTCGGCGTTCATGGGCATGCCCGGCCAGGGCGCTTACGGCTCGGCCAAGGGCGGCGTCGTCCAGCTCACGCGCGTGTGTGCGATCGAGAACGCGGCTCACGGCGTGCGCGCGAACAGCATCTGCCCCGGAGGTACGGCCACGCCGCTGATCTGGGCGAACCCCGCCTCCGCCGTCCACAGCCACCCGGACGAGGTCCGCGCCCGGCTCGCGATGCTTCAGCCGATTCCCCGAGCGGGACTCCCCGAGGACATCGCCAACGCCGCCCTCTGGCTCGCCAGCGACGAGTCATCGTTCGTCACCGGCCAGGCGATCGTCGTCGACGGGGGCTGGATGGCCTCGGCCCGCATGCCGCCGCAGCCAGCGGCTCCACGCTGAGTCTCCCAGTCCGAACGTCTCGCGGAGCGCACTGCTGTTGCCGCTGTACAATCGCGCCATCCTTCGAGGAGGTGGGCCGTGAACACACGCGTCATCTCAATCACCCGCCAGGTCGGCGTCGCCGGCGAGGAGATCGCCGCCGCCGTGGCTGCGAGGCTGGGGTACCGTCTGATCGACTATCAGGTGATCCAGCTTGCCGCCCAGGAGGCGGGGGTCTCGCCCGAGACGGTGAGCGAAGCCGAGCACACGCCCTCGCTCATCACGCGCATTTTGGAGTCGCTGGCGCGCAACCCGACGATGCCCGCGGCGGCCTGGGCCGACCCGCTGCCGCTCGCCAACAGCCCTCTGACGACCTCGGAGGACTACCGCCACCTGGTCGAAGAAGTCGTGCGCGACCTGGCCGATCAGGGACAGTGCGTCTTCCTGGGCCACGCCTCCGGTCAGATTCTCCGTGACCGTTTCGATGCGCTCCGCGTCTTTATCTCGGGGATGCCTGCCGCTCGCTCGCGGCGCATCATGGCTGGCATGAACGTGGACGAAGAGACGGCGATGAAGACGATCAAGCGGAGCGACGCCGAACGCGAGGTCTACTTTCACCGCTTCTACGACACTGGTTTCAGCACGTCCTGGGGTTACGACCTCTGTATAAACACGGATCACCTCAACCCCGAACAGGTCACCGACCTGATAACGCACGCCGCTTCGTTGCGCTAGTGCCATGTGAGGCGGATAGGATTGCCGAGTATCGCCTCGTGAGAACGACTGCCGGCCAAGTCCGACGCTCAGCGCGCTCGGCATCCTGCCCTCACCCCCTACCCCCTCTCCCCCTGCGGTGGGAGAGGGGAACACTCAGCGCGGATAAGAATGGAAGCGCACCAGTGCTAGCTTCGCCCGGCATCCTGCACCCGTGGCACGCCACCGAGCGCCCCTCGTCCGCCGCAGCGGGAGAGGGGTTGGGGGTGAGGGCGCGACGGCGGACGGCGCGATATCTCTCTGTACCCACCATTGCACTCGCCGCCACCATCCTCTGCCTCACCAGCGCGGCCTGCGGCGGCGATGGGTACTCGTCCTCCTCGCCCGCGTCTGCGGTCCCCGGCACTCGCGCCGGCCTGATCGCATCGGAGATCATCCCCGACCTCAAGGCGCTCGGCTTCAACTTCACCGTGCCCGAGAAGATCCCCGCGCAGAACCTCGATATCGCCTTCTCCCTCTACGAACGGAAGACGCCTTCGCCCGTGCAGGCGCGCGTCGAGGCGCGCGTCTACCCCACCGAGGAGATCGCCCGCGGCGATTTCAAACCGCAGGCGGACGGCTGGAAGAACCCGCCCCCGCAACTGTTTGGCGGTGACCCAAAGAACACCGACCTGACGGCACTCGC
>JAYUAG010000234.1:0-4855 GCA_043741475.1 Thermoflexaceae bacterium
TTCGCTCGAGGCAAGCCCACCAAGGCCCACCCCTTCAACCGTTTCCCAGCTTGCCGTGCAAAATAATGCCGCCCACCCTGCCGTGCCCCTGAAGGACACCATATGTCGCACCGCGCTACACTCATCGCCACCCCAGAATCCGAGGGCTCCATCCATGGCCGAACTCAACGAAGAACAGCTCCGTATTCGCGGCTACCTTCAGGCGCAGGCTGCGAAACTGACCGTCCCTCAGCTACTGGACAAGGTCCGTACCGACATGGCCCAGCTCAAGGCGGCCGCCGAAGCGGGGGAGCGCGTCGACTATGCGCGCCGGCCTTCGGAGGACGACTGGAGCGTAAATGAGGTAATGGCGCACATCACGGACACCTGCGCGAGCGTGAACTCGGGGATCCTGGGCGCGTGGGAGCGGGGCGAGAGGCCGGCAGGCCTCACGGACGCCCTCAAGCGTTCGGACGACGTGGTCGCGCCGATGGTGCGCTTCAAGCAGCTAACGGACGAACGGGAGGCGCTTTTCGCGCGCCTCGCAGTTGCCTCCGGCGACGAGCACCTCGACGTAAAGTGGCGGCACGGCATGTTCGGCGACCTGAACTGGCGCGAGTGGGTGCTCTTCCTGCGGATTCACGACATGGACCACGCGCGCCAGGTCGAGGGCATTGTGACCGCGCTCGCTTAGGTCGAGTAGCTGGCGCAGCGCCAGCTACTCGACTACCGAAGTGCGCGGCGGCCGGATGGGTGCGGGCTCGACCGCGGGCGATGGCGGCGTGGCGGGCGGCGTGAGCGAACGCGGCCGTACGAAGACGAGGCAGGCGAGCGACGCCAGGACAACCGCCGCCGCCTCCGCCAGGGTCATGAGCGCGAGGATGAGGGTGGTTTCCGCCCAGAACGGCTCCGGGAACATCTGGATGAGGCGGTCACGGTCCGGGTTCAGCCGCCAGAAGTCGTTGTTGAAGACGATTTCGTGGAACTTCGTCCACGTGTCGTCGAAACCAGCAAGCGCGAAGCCGCCGATTACACCAACGACGACGACGCCCACACCGATACCCGCGAGCGCAAGCACCGCCAGCCGACGCAACGACCCACTGCCCGACCAGAGGAAGACGGCGGCGACGTACGTAAGGACATAGGCGAGCGACGCTTCGTTGAGCCGGAAGACGAACCGCATGAGCGACTTCACGTCCTCCATGTGACGGGTTTCGCGGGCGTTGAAGAGCGAAACCTCTTCGCCGTCGTCGTTCACCACGATGCGAAGAGTCTTCGCGTCGTCTTCGAAGTAGTTGATGATCTCCTGGGCGGCGCGGTCCAGTTCGACCAGCGGCAGGCCTGTGCGCGTTGCCGAGTCGTGTTCACGGAAGCCACGTTCGTAGAGACGCACTTCGCCCGCAAGGAAGCGGACGTTGCTTGTAACGAGCAGCACGGGCAGGGCAACGACGAAGAGAACGGCGGCGAGGCGCGAGAGCCAGTGCATCACTTCCAAGGTGGAAGGTGAGCGGGGAAGGGTCAAAGGCGGCGCCACCCTGGTGTGGACCGCGATGGTAGGATGGGGCGATGGAACTGCCCGCGTTTCGCCGCCACCGCCGGCTTCGCCGTACCGCCGCCCTCAGAGGGCTGGTACGCGAGACGGAGCTGACGCCCGCCCACCTTGTCTATCCTCTGTTCGTACAGGCGGGCCTGCAGGGGCGTCAGCCGATCCCATCGATGCCGGGCCAGGATCGACTGGGGCTAGACGCTCTCGCTCAAGAGGCCGACGAGCTCAAGGCGCTCGGTATCCCGGCCGTGCTGCTCTTCGGCCTGCCGGCGACGAAGGACGAGTCTGGCAGCCAGGGTTGGGCGCGCGACGGCATCGTGCAGGAGGCTACGCGCCGCCTGAAGGACGCGAACCCGGACCTGCTCGTGTTCGGAGATGTCTGCCTCTGCGAATACACAAGCCACGGCCACTGCGGCCTCGTAAGCCCCGACGGCTCGGTGGACAACGACCGGTCACTGCCGTTGCTTGCGCAGATGGCGGTGAGCCTGGCCGAAGCCGGGTGCGATGTCGTTGCGCCGAGCGACATGATGGACGGCCGTGTGCGTGCGATCCGCGCGGCGCTCGACAGTGCGGCGTTGGTGGAGACGGCCATCCTTTCTTACGCCGCGAAGTTCGCGAGCGCATTCTACGGCCCGTTCCGCGAGGCCGCCGAGAGCGCGCCGGCGTTCGGCGACCGCCGCGGCTACCAGGCGGACCCTGCGAACGCGCGCGTCGCGCGGGATGAAGTCCTCGCCGATATCGAGGAGGGCGCGGACATGGTGATGGTCAAGCCAGCCCTCCCTTACCTCGACATCGTGCGCCAGGTGCGCGATGCGGTGGACGTGCCCGTCGCCGCCTACAACGTCAGTGGCGAATACAGCATGTTGATGGCGGCCGCCGAGCGCGGCTGGATCGATGGCGAACGGGCGATTGACGAGGCGCTCACGTCGATCCGGCGCGCGGGCGCGGACATCGTCATCACCTACCACGCGAAGCAATGGTGCCGGGCGCGCTGAGGCCAGAGGGCCGGCTGCCGCCGGTCGATGCCGCGCTCCCTTGGATGGAACCGCGGGCTGACCGCAACCGTCCTGTATAGCGGAGGACTTGAGCCATGGCACTGCCACCGCTGGTGATTGCCGCCATCGCCGCCCTGGGCATCGGCGGGATGGCCACCGCGACCGTCGTCGTGCTGCGCACGAGCGGCCCGATCGCGCAGACCGCGGAGGAGGGGGCGACGCCCACGAGCGAAACGGCCGGGACGACGCAGTGCGGAAGCTGGTGTTGAAATGACGGCCCGCAACGTCAGGAGACCCGCCACGCCGGCACCCTTGCGATGGACTGAGCCCGAAGTGGGCGGCAAGGCCGGTCGCCGCGTCAGCCGGCGCGGCTGCGCGCGGCAAGCGCGGGAGAGGTGTTGGCGGGCGACATGGCGCTGGCGAGCACCGTGCGGCGGCAGGGCTCAGGATCCTTACAGGCGCTCACGAGCGAGCGGTCCACCTCGTCGCCAATGCCGCGGGTGCGCGCTTCGCCCCGAATGTGGGCAACGGTGGCGGAGATGGTCTGTTCGAAGCCCGGCCAGTCGGCGCAGCGGAGGACGCGCAGGTGGCGCGAGGTCGCGTTCCACTCGACCACAAGGCGAGCGTGGGAGGATGGGCCCGCGGAAAAGCGGGTGTAGCCACCCAAATAGTCGCGCGTGAGATGGAGGCCTCGGGTAGTGGGGTCGATGCTCGCTCTCTGGAGCCCATCCCAGAGTTCACCGAGCGCAAGCAAGAGCCGGAAGGCGACATCGGTCGTGTCAGCACGCATGAGAACGAAACTCCGTCAGTGGAAGCTGGCCAGGCCGGCGGGGGCGTCCGGCGTCAAAGCGGGATTCTACGCAGGATCGCCTGCGACGCAACCACGAGTTTGACGGGGGTTGAGCCGGGTGAGGATTATGCCATGGTGATGACTGCGCCAGAGGTCGCCTCGGCCCGCCTGACGGCCCGCGGCCACCGCGTGACGGCGCCGCGCCAGGCAGTCCTGGTGGCGCTGGCGGCGAAGGGCGCGCCATTCACGATCGAGGAGGTCTCGGGGGCGGTACCGGGGGTGGGGCGAGCGACCGTGTTCAGGACCGTACGGCTGCTGCTTGAATCGGGCCTGCTCTGCCGCATCGTGCTCGAAGATGGGAGCATCCGCTACGAACTCTCGGAATCAGACCACCATCACCACCTGGTGTGTAGTCGCTGCGGGGGAGTAACGGAGTTCGGCGATGCGGCGCTGGACGCGCTGATCGTGGCCAACGCGAGGGCGGAAGACTTCGCCCTCGCGGGCCACAGCCTGGAACTCTATGGGGAGTGCCGCTCCTGCCGCAGGTGAAAGCACCCGACTGTTGGCCGGAGGTTTCCGAGCGCACACGGCTGCCAGGCGGCCGGATGGGCAAGGAGGCCGCTACTTGTCGTCGTTCCCGGATTCAGTCTTGCTGCCGACGACGTTGAAGTCCTTGTCGAGCTGGACATCGACCTGGCGGCCGTCCGGAAGGGTGACTTCGACCTCATAGAGGCTCTCTTCGTCGCCGAACTCCGTCTCGGTGACGCGGCCACCGCCGGTGAAGGCGAGGGCGGCGGCGCTGGCGCGGTCAAGCGCCTCGCCGGTGATGGGCGGGCCATTGTCTTCGCCACCCCCGGCCGCCACGACGGCGAGCCCGGAGCCAACGATTGCGAGCGCGGTGACGGCGCCACCGGCGATCATCCCTGTGCGTTTCTTCATCTCAATGCCTCTTCCTGGATAGTACCGCCGTGTCTGGCTGGACGTGAATGGGCGGCCTGTGGAGAAGGATGCCGAAGCGGCGCTGAATCGTTGCTGAACGGCCGGCCGGCGCGCGTGCGCGGTTGAGCGCGGGTGGACCGCTCCGACAATCGGTGGAGCAGGGTTTGCAAGTTCCGTTGGGAAGAAGAGATGGAAGGTCGACAATGCAATTATGTTGCGTTCGCGCAGGAAGAGATCCCACGATGCCGCAAAGGGCGTAATGTATGCGTAAGCAGGTGAGCCTTATCCGGGCCACCGACCTGAGCCTGCGGCACGGAGGTAAGAGCGCATCAGGGATCAGCGAGACGAAGCATCGCGCTGCGAAGCATCGCGCAATCGGTAAAGTGTTATTGACCCGCGACGGGTCAGCGCGTTAACTTACCGTTCGGTCAACACGAGGAGGGAACCCAAACATGACCAAGTCAAAGTGGAGGCTGATGCTCGGCCTCCTGGCGATTATGGCGTTGTTCGCCTTCGGCGCCGCCTGCGGCGACGATGACGACGGCGGCAAGACTCCCGCCGGAACCAAAGCCCCGGCAGTGACGAAGGGCGGCACGATCACGATCG
>JAYUAG010000235.1:0-11202 GCA_043741475.1 Thermoflexaceae bacterium
GTCAGGCGGTCTACGCCTTCGCTAACACGGCCATCGCCGCGGCTGTGGCTGGGCTCACCTGGACGCTGATGTCCTGGCAGTTGGCGGGCAAGCCGAGCGTGGTAGGCGCCGCCGCGGGCGCGGTCGCCGGGCTGGTGGCCATCACGCCCGCCTCGGGGTACGTCGAACCGATGTCGGCGATGGCGATTGGCGTCGGCGCGGGCGTATTCTGCTACCTCGCTGTCAGGCTCCGTGCGCGGCTGGGCTTCGATGACTCGCTCGATGTGGTGGGTGTACACGGGGTGGGCGGCGCCTGGGGCGCACTTGCGACTGGCATTTTCGCCGTCGGCACGGTCAGCGGGCTTTCTTATGCCGACGGCGTGATCAAGGGCGAGTGGTCGCGCCTGGGCGACGCCGCGATAGGGGTGGTCGCAATCGGCGCCTACTCGTTCATCGTCACGTTCATCCTGCTCAAGGTGCTGGACCTGACAATGGGCATCCGCGTTAGTGAACAGGACGAGGAGCTCGGCCTCGACATCACCCAGCACGGCGAACGGGGCTACACCTCGGACGAGGGCGGCGGCGTGCCCTTGATGCCCGGGCCGGTGATGGATGCGCCCCCGGCGATCTACACCGCGAACGCGGGCGCGAGGGCGAAAACGACACCTTCCGCGGGCCAATAGGCCGGCCCCGACGACGTCACAGTCCGGGTCGCTATCGCGGCCCGGACGCCAGCACGGAGGTGTAGCGTGAAGAAGATTGAGGCGATCATCCGGCCCGAGAAGCTGAACGACATCAAGCAGGCGCTCGATGACATCGGCATCCACGGCATGAACTTCACCCAGGTGACGGGGCGAGGCGCCCAGAGGGGCATCGTCCACCAGGGCCGCGGTGGAGAGACCGTTACGGTGGACCTCTTGCCGAAGGTGAAACTGGAAGTCGTCGTGACCGACATGGCCGTCGAGCGCGCGATCGAGGCGATCGTTCGGGCGGCGCGGACAGGCAATATCGGCGACGGCAAGATCTTCGTCATTCCCGTGGAAGAGGCGGTGCGTGTGCGCACGGGCGAACGCGGGGACGTGGCCGTTTAGCCGGCGAGCGTCGTGGTAGACTGGCCGTATGGCTATTCGCCAACCACGGCTTTCGAAGCGACGCCAGGTGACCATCCCGCGGGACGTGCTCGCGGCTGCGGGCCTGAGCGAGGGTCAGCCGCTGAGCATCCGCGCGACTGAGGATGGCTTGCTTATCAGCGCCAGTGAGGAACGCGACCCGGACCAGTGGTGGTATTGGACGGAGGAGTGGCAGAAGGGCGAGCGCGAGGCAGATGCGGACCTCGCGGCCGGACGTGGGACTGTCTACCTCAGCGACGAAGCCTTCCTGAAGCACCTCTGCGAGGTCGATGAAATGGTCCGCGCGAAGGGCGAATAGTGCCCACCCATGTCGAGCTTCCCCGGTTCCTTCGCGACTATGGCGGATTGAGTCTCGATCAAAGGCGGCGCTTCCGTGCGGCGACTCGGGACTTCCATGCTGATCTCGTAAACCGGCGGTTCCGACCGGGACTGCGCGTGAAGCGTGTAGCGACGCCGGATCCGACGGAGCGTGTGTGGGAACTGACCTGGGCGCCCGATGGCCGCGCGACCTTCTCGTACGGCCCCGAAGTCATCCCCGGGCAGGCGCACATCGTTTGGCGGCGCATCGGCATGCACGACATCTTCCGCCAGCCGTAGCGGGAGGGAGTACCATGACGCCATGGCCATCCGTCAACCAAGGCTTTCGAAGCGACGCCAGGTCACCATCCCGCGAGATGTGCTCGCCGCTGCCGGCCTGAGCGAGGGCCAGCCGCTGAGCATCCGCGCGACCGATGAGGGATTGCTGATCACCGCCGGCGAGGAGCGCGACCCGGACCAGTGGTGGTATTGGACGGAAGAGTGGCAGAAGGGCGAGCGCGAGATCGAGGCCGCACAAGCGCGCGGGGAGCGCGGCCGCATATTCCTTTCGGATGAAGAGTTCATGGCGCACCTTCAGAAGGTCCACGAAGAGCTGTTGGCCGAAGGGCGTTGATGCCGACCCACGAAGAGTTCGCGAGATTCATGCGCGAATACGATTCTCTGTCGCCCGAGAGGCGAGCGCTCTTCCTCACCGTCCTGGTGCTCTTCCGGGCGGACCTCCGGAGGGGCGAATTCCGCCCGTCGTTGCGCGTGAAGCGCGTCGTCCGTCACCCGGGCGTGTGGGAGATGACCTGGGCGCCGGACGGCCGCGCCACGTTCTCGTACGGCGCCGAAATCATCTCAGGGCAGCCGCACATCATCTGGCGGCGGATCGGCACGCACGACATCTTCCGCCAGCCCTAACGTGATGGAGTACGATGACGCCATGGCCATCCGTCAACCAAGGCTTTCGAAGTGACGCCAGGTCACCATCCCGCGGGATGTGCTCGCCGCTGCCGGCCTGAGCGAGGGCCAACCGCTCAGCATCCGCGCGACCGAAGACGGCTTGCTGATCTCCGCCAGTGAGGAACGCGACGCGGACCAGTGGTGGTACTGGACGGAGGAGTGGCAGAAGGGCGAGCGGGAGATCGACGCTGCGCATGCACGAGGAGAGCGCGGGACGATCTTCCTGTCGGATGAGGCCTTTGAGGCGCACCTCCAGTCCATGGTTCACCCTGAGTAGCCGTGCCCACCTACGCGGTCGAGGAGCAGTTCGGGCGTGACTTCCGTGCGATGGCCCGATCTCGGCAACTTGCCTTCTTGTGGGCGAGGAATCGCTTCATCGAAGGATTGCGGTCACGTCAGCTCCATCCGGCGTTACGCGTGAAGCGCGTCGTCCGTCACGCGGGCGTGTGGGAGATGACCCGGGCGCCGGACGGCCGCGCCACGTTCTCATACGGCGCCGAAATCATCTCAGGGCAGCCGCACATCATCTGGCGGCGCATGGGCACGCACGACATCTTCCGCCAGCCGTAGCGGGAGGGAGTACGATAGCGGTATGGCTATCCGTCAACCACGGCTTTCGAAGCGACGCCAGGTGACGATCCCGCGGGATGTGCTCGCCGCTGCCGGCCTGAGCGAGGGCCAGCCGCTCAGCATCCGTGCGACCGACGACGGGTTGCTCATTACCGCCGGCGAGGAGCGCGACCCGGACCAGTGGTGGTATTGGACGGAGGAGTGGCAGAAGGGCGAGCGCGAAATCGACGCGGCACAGGCGCGCGGGGACTTCGGGACGACCTACCTCTCGGAAGAGGCCTTTGAGGCTGCCTTTGCGCTGCGAACGAAGCGCGGATAACCCCCGCCGTGCCCACCTTCCAGGTCGATGAACCCTTCTGGCGGGGCTATGACCGGCTCTCCGTGCGGTCGCAGAACCTGTTCGGCCTCGTCCGCGCACAGTTCATCAGCGACCTTCGGATCGGCAGCTTCAGGCCTTCGCTCCGTGTCAAGCGCGTGACCGGCCATCCCGGAGTCTGGGAAATGACGTGGGCGCCGGACGGCCGCGCCACCTTTTCTTACGGCGCGGAGGTAATCCTCGGGCAGGCGCATATCGTCTGGCGGCGAATCGGCACGCACGACATCTTCCGCCAGCCGTGAACGCGATGCGGGCGACGGCCGAATCAGTCAGGCAACGCGCTCGTAACACACTCTTCATGGCGGATGGGTCGCCCCAAGCGTGATGCGCTTCACAATGGGAGCACTTCACCCACCCCTACGAGGAGACCCCGTGAACCCCGAAGAGATCAAGACTTTCAGTGCGGAAAACAACATTCGCTTCGTCGACGTGAAGTTCGTCGACCTGTTCGGACTGTGGCAGCACATCACGAGGCCGATCCATGAGCTCAACGACTGGACGGTGCTGGAGCGTTCGCCCTGGCGCAACGGTTACGGCTTCGATGGCTCCAGCATCCGCGGCTTCCAAAAGATCGAGGAGTCGGACATGCTCCTCGTCCCGGACCCGGACTCGGCCATGATCGACCCCTTCATCCAATCGCCGACGCTCTCCGTGATCGCCAACGTCGAAGACCCGCTGACGCGGCAGCGCTACAGTCGCGACGCTCGTTATGTGGCGCACAAGGCTGAGCAGTACGTGAAGACGACGGGCGTCGGCGACACGGTCTACATCGGCCCCGAACTCGAGTTCTTCGTCTTCGACGAGGCACGCTTCGGCGGCGACCAGCACAGCGCCTTCTACAGCGTCGATTCGGACGAAGGCATTTGGAACAGCGGCGCCGAGACGACGCTTCGCGGCGACCTCAACCAGGCCTATCGGCCGCGTTTCAAGGAGGGCTACTTCCCCGTCAGCCCGCATGACACGCAGACCGATATCCGCAACGAAATGGTCGAAATCATGGAGGCCTGCGGCATCCAGGTCGAGCTCCACCACCACGAGGTGGCGACGGCCGGGCAGGGCGAAATCGACATGCGCTTCGACACGCTCACGAAGATGGGCGACAAGGCGATGCTCTACAAGTACATCGTGAAGAACGTCGCCAAGCGCAACGGCAAGGTGGCGACGTTCATGCCGAAGCCCCTCTTCCAGGACAACGGCTCGGGCATGCACACCCACCTGAGCATCTGGAAAGACGGCACGAACCTCTTCGCCGGGGACGAATACGCCGGTATCTCGAAGATGTGCAAGCACTACATCGCGGGGCTGATCAGGCACGGCAAGGCGCTGATGGCGATCGCCGCGCCGACGACGAACAGCTACAAGCGGCTGGTCCCGGGCTACGAAGCGCCCGTGAACCTGGTCTACAGCGCCCGTAACCGCTCGGCCGCCTGCCGCATCCCCCTCGTAAGCCCGGATCCGCGCCAGAAGCGCGTGGAGTTCCGGCCGCCCGACCCGGCCGGAAACCCGTATCTCACCTTCGCGGCCGTACTCATGGCGGGCATGGACGGCATCCTGAACGAGTGGGACCCGGGCGAACCGCTGGACAAAGTGAACCTGTTCGAGCTCGGGCCCGAGGAGCTTGCGAAGATCCCGACGGTGGCGACTTCGCTCGAAGGCTCGCTCCAGGCCCTCGAGGCAGACCACGACTGGCTGCTCAAGGGTGGTGTGTTCACCGAAGACCTGCTCGAGACCTGGATCCAGTGGAAGTATGAGAACGACCACGACCCGGTGAGGCTGCGGCCCCACCCGCACGAATTCCACCTCTACTTCGACGTGTAGGTTGACTCCTGCGGGTTCGCTCGGCCGGCGCGACAAACGCGCAGAGGGCGCCCGCAAGGGCGCCCTCTCTGCGAGCCGGCGCGACGTGGTTATCCGCCACGGCGGTCGACGACCTGGAGCGAAAGGCCGGCGATGTTCGCGTCGGCATACAGCTGGGTGATGAGGATATCGGCCGCTGCGGCGGAAGCGACGACGTAGGTCTCGCTCCGGATGACCCGGCCGAAGGAGAGCGCGATCTGCTCGGCGTCGGAGATGTCCTGGCCGGCGGCCGTCGCATCAGCCGCAGACGAGAAGATGTAGGCGATCACGGGCGCTGGCGCCGACGGTGCGAAGGCCGGCGCGGCCGGGATCGGTGCAACGGAGAGGGTGTCGCGGACGAGAGGGCCTGATCCGCCGGAGTCGCCGTTGGCGAAGACGAGCACGAGGGCGATGGCGAGACCGGCAGTGGCGGCAAGAGCAGCGCCAAGGGCAATGCCCGGAGCGCGGCCAGGGCGATGTGGATGGGGGACAGCGTTTGGCCAGTGCATGGCGGCCATGGGATGGGTGCCTCCTTGGTGATGTGCCGGGGCGTCGACGTTCCCCTTGCGATACTCAGGATGGCCCCCGCTCGGCCCCTTCACCATGAACTACTTCACACATACGGACTCTTGATGTGTTAACCGGATCACACTCTTACGCGTCGAAATGAGGTCGTGGGGTGAGCCGGCGGGCGCCTATCACCCAGCGCCCGCCGGCGACTGGCGGCCACTGGACGCCTGGGCCGCCAGCTTCGATCAAGCCGCCTTAGTTTCCGGGGGGAGCGCCCGTGGCGGCGGGTGACAGCCGTATCAGGACGGGACGTAGGGTTGGCTGCCCGAGTTCCGCCATGATCCGGTTCTGGTCGTTGATCAGGTCCGTTCGCGCGGACACCTCGGCCTCGGTCATGGAGAGGACGGCGCTGCCATCGGAGGCGCGCACTACCGCTACCGCCTCACCCTCGGTCACGAGGAAGTAGATCGGGATCTCGCCCGCGAGCACGGGGCTGGTGACGTGTCGCTCGCGCGGGGGCGAGCCGATGCCGGCCTCGTCGCCTCCACGATCCGCAGCGCGGACGAGGGCGAGAAGCATCGCGGCCATGAGCGCGCCGATGAGCGCCAGGGCGACGACATCGGCGGCAACGTGGCAGCGGGAACCAGGGGAGTCCAGCGCGATTTGCATACGCCAAGGCTATGGGTGGCTTAGCACCTTTACCATGAACCAGTTCACACATACGGCGCGCCCATCTGTTAACCAGGTCACACTTCGCGCGTATACGGGGATATTGGTTGAGCCGGCGGGCGCCTATCACCTGGCGCCCGCCGGCAACTGACGGCCACTGGACGCCTGGGCCGCCAGCTACGATCGGCCGCCTCAGTTGCCGGGCAGGGCGCCCGTGGCGGCGGGTGACAGCCGAATGAGGACGGGCCGCAGTTCGGGTTGTCCGAGTTCCGCCATGATCCGGTTCTGGTCGTTGACCAGGTCCATCTGCGCGGGCACGTCCCTGGCGCTCAGGGACAACACCGGACTGCCGTCGGATGCGCGGACCACCGCCACCCGCTCGCCGTCGGTGACGAGGAAGTAAACCGGCATCTCGCGCGGGAGCACAGGGCTGGCGCCGTGATGCTCGCGCGCGGGGGCGAGCCGATGCCGGCCTCGTCGTCTCCACGATCCGCAGCGCGGACGAGGGCGAAGAGCATCGCCCCCATGAGCGCGCCGTTCACCGTCACGGCGATGACGTCGGCGGCCAGGTTGCGGCCCGAAACGGGTGCGTCAAGCGCGATCTGCATGGCCTGAGACTACCGCCGGGTAGCCGGCGTCCGCGTCCGCAGGAGTGTGTATCCTTGGTGTGCGTTGGTGGCGTGAAGTATGTACATGCCGCCGATTCGCCTACGCGTGCGGCTTGTGGCGGAGCGCCCACGCCGTCGCCTGGGCGCGGTTATGGACGCCGATCTTGCCGTAGATGTTGGCCACGTGGCGGGCGACGGTGCGTCCGCTGAGGACGAGGTCGCGTGCGATCTCGTCGTTGCTGCGCCCGGCGGCGACCGGTACGGCAGGGCGCCACCCGCACGAGTTGCCGCGCTGCGGCGGCGTGTAGGTTGGCGGTCCGAGCGGTGGTAGCACGGGAACCGTGGACACGGACCCTATCATCGCCAGGATCGTCGAGCGAATCGTAACGATTGCTCACCCGGAGCGGGTGATCCTCTTTGGGTCGCGCGCCCGCGGCCACGCCCTCCGTGCAAGCGACTACGACTTCCTCGTGCTTAAGGCTGGCGCCTACCACCCTCGCGAGGTCGCTGCCGCGATCTATCGTGGCCTTCGTGGCATCCATGCGTCGGTGGAGGTGATCGTGGCCGCTCCCGAGGAGGCAGCGGAACGGGCCGACATTCCGTGGATGGTTTATGCGCCAGCGCTCCGCGAAGGGAGCGTGGTCTAGGAACGAGCAGCCTGAGCGCGGAGCGCGCGAATGGTTGCCGACTGGCGAAAAAAGCTCCTGTTCCTGCTACTATCATGGCGCGGGGTGAGTTTTGCGATGGTCGAGACGGTGACACGCGAACAGGCGCACGAGCTCGTTGAGACGTTGCCTCTGAAGTTCAGTTGGGACGACCTGATGAGGCTCATTTACGAGAGAATCGCGATCGAACGCGGACTCGCGGACATCAAGGCGGGGCGTGTGACGGAGGTTGGCGCCCTCCGGAAGGAGTTCGGCCTGCCGCGATGAAGGTAGTCTGGCCGGACGAGGCTCGTGAGGAGCTCCGGCACGTCTTCAACCACCACGCCGCGCGGTCGGAGCCATTCGCACTGCGGCTTCTCGATCGGGTCCTTTCAGCTTCTGAGCGCCTCGGTTCGCTTCCCCGGCTGGGACGGGTGACTCCAGAATACGGGTTCGAACAGGTCCGGGAACTCATCGTGGCAGATTACCGCCTTGTCTACCATCTACTGCCTGATCGGGTTGAAATCATTGCGCTCTTCCATAGTTCGGTGCGGCCGCGCTTCCCCTGAGGTTCGGTGACCCATCGGCCCTGTGCCGGAACGCGCGAAGTGGGCGCTCGCCACTGGCCCGGAACGCGGCTAGCCCTCACTGCGGTCGACGACATGGAGCGGAAAGCCAGGCGCCAGCGGAACTTTCCCGGCGCCGGCGGCGTCTGGTGATTCAGGAGGCTGAATCATGGGCGCCGGCCGTTTTCTGACGATGTTCCACGGGCGGACGAACGCGATCGCTTCGTTCGGGTTGCTCGGTCTCGTCGCGGGCGGGTCCGTGGTGGCGATGTTGCTGACCGACGGCTCCGCCTCTGGGCAGGCGACGCCCTCTCCCTCACCATCGGCCACCGTCACAACCGCCGCGTCGCCGTCACCGGTCACCAGCCCCACATCAGTGCCCCCGACGCCCACCGTCGCGCCGCCGCCACGCTCCACCGCGGGCGACGTGGTCAAGGCTGACCCTGTCCGCGTGAAAACGGGTGATGGCGACTGTCTCAACGTCCGCCCGGTGGCGGGCACCAAGTTCGAAGCGGAGCCGTTCACGTGTGTGCCCGAAGGGACGCTGCTCTGGCTCTCAGGGCCCGCGCAGGAGGTCGATGGTTACACCTGGCGGTATGCGCTCGGCGCGGGCTGGATCGCCGTCCAATACACCGAACCGGCGACGGCGCCGAAATTGCGCTTGCCCGCGCAAACGGCCTTGACGGTCTGGCAGCGCGACTCGAAGAATGACGCGCGCGGGGGCGGCGTCACCGTCGCGCGAATCGACGCGGCGAGCGGCAAAGTACTTTCGAGCGTGCGTATCACCGACGGCTGGACGGCGGACCCAATCATCTCGCCTTCGGGGACGTTCGCCGCGGTCACCACGAACGACGGATTGCGCATCGTGCGCGTCGACAACGGCGAGGTGAAGCTCCTGAAAGGCCTGAACGGCGTGCAGTGGAGCAAACGCGACAACCTGTTGGTGCGCGAACCGAACACGGCACGGGCAAGCTGGTACAACAGCGAGACGGGCGAACTGACGCCGGTCACGCGCGAAGGTGAGCGTGAGGACGGGATGGTCTGGGCGGCGGACGGCGGCTCGGTCTACACCTGCATCGACAAGAAGCTTGTGCGTGTCTTCCTCGACGGGCGACGCGAGGAGATCTCGTACTTCCCCGCGAACGTGAGCCTCTGGAACGCGACGCCCTCGCCCGATGGCCGCTCCCTGCTGACCGGCGGGGGCACGGTCGCGATCAAGATCGTCGACCTGCTCGATGGCTCGGTGCGCGAATTCAAGCTGGCCGAGCAGCGTCCGATCAACGGTGGCTGCGGCGGCGGCTGGAGCATGATCGCGGGCTGGCTTGGCAACAGCCGCATCTACTACCACGAGCGCTATTCGCTGCGAAAGGAGGACGGGGTGACGATCGGCGACCCGACCAGCGGCCGGCGGACGATCCTCCCGTTCTTCAACGTGCAGCACCTGCGCAACGCGGGCGACGGCCTGCTCGTGTTCTCCACCTGGGCGCCGGGGAGCGACGGCGAGACGGCCGTGCTCTTCCTGATCGACAGCGCCACGGGAGAGAACTGGCCGCTGTTCGCCGGCTCGGGTGCGACCTTCGCGGGCGCGGAGGTGGTTTCCGAAACGTCGTTCGGCGGAGTGTGAGCCGCGAATTCCGCACGGGGCTGCCCGGCAAAATGCAGCGGCGCGGTACCCGGGTCGACGCCTCCGGCCTCATACGTCCGCCCGTCGGGACAGCGCCCGACGGCTACCTGGCCGTGCGGAAGCAGCGGTAGCACGGGCTGCCCGGCGCACCGCGACCACGCGGTAACCGGCAGGGGCGAACGTGCGATGGTCGCCGTGTGGTCGACGCCTCCGGGATCGTACGTCCGCCCGTCGGGGGAGTGCGCGACGGCTACCTGGCGTGTGCGGAAGGGCCCGGCATGAACGGGGGCCGGATAGCCGACCTCGCGGTGTAAGCAAGAACACAGACCGTAGAGCCGGGCGGCGCACACTTCGTCCATGGGGTTTCGCGATCTGGACCGGGCCGGGATTGAGCGGTTACTCGCGGAGGAACGGGTCGTCCGTATCGCCTTTTCGGACGGAGACGAGCGCTACCTCGTGCCCGTCTTCTACACGTGGCATTTGGGCGCGCTTTGCGGCCTGACGACACCGGGGCGCAAGACGCGGATGGCGGCGCGGGACGCGATCGTGGCCTTCCAGGTGGACAGCACGACGGTCACCGGGCCTTACGCCTGGTCCAGCGTGAGCGGGCAGGGGCAGTGGGAGGTGGTGGCGAGCGCGGCGGAGTTCGGGCCGTTCGCGCTCGCCCTGCGCGAGAAGCTCGGCGACGCGCCGGCCTGGGCCCAGCAGCTGCTCAACGAGCGGTTTGCGAAACTGGGGATGGTGGCGTGGCGGATTCGGCCGGGTGCGATGGCGGGACGCACGCACGAAGACGGTTGAGTGTTCATACACTCAGTCCTCGGTCCTCAGTCCTTAGACGGGCAGCCAGAACTGGTTCGGGCCGCGCATGACCTTGGCCAGCTGGCCCAGTTCCCACATGTATTCGAGGTGGGCGAGGGTCTCGCCGACGGCGGCGCGCTGCATGAAGGGCTCGAAATCGCTGAGCATGCCCGTCGCCCATTTCACCCGCCCGGCGACCTCCCACGCGGTGGAGCCGCCGCGGTCGACGCAGCGCAGCATCTCGGCGAGGCGTTCGACGTGGTGCTGATCAATCTCGATGATGCGCTTCTTGAGGTCTTTGATGTTGAACTCGTGGGCGGGCAGGACGTAGTCGACGTCAAGCTCCTTCATCAGTTCGAGCGAACGCATATAGTCGCCCAGCGGGCTGCCGTGTGTCTGCGTGTTGATGGAGACGTTCGGCGTAATCGTGGGGAGGATGTGGTCGCCCGTGAAGAGCACCTTGCGGTTCGGTTCGTAGAGGCAGATGTGGCCGGGCGAATGTCCCGGCGTCCAGATCACCTCGAAGTAGAAATCGCCAATGTGGAGGGTTTCGCCGCCCTTCAGCTCACGGTCCGCGGGGACGGCGGCGACCATGTCGATCATGTTCATCGAGCCGCGGGCGAGGCCGG
>JAYUAG010000236.1:0-11199 GCA_043741475.1 Thermoflexaceae bacterium
CATGTGGCTGGCGTCCCGCACTTCGAGAGGCGCACCCCCTGCCGGTCCACCGACTGACCCACCAGAAACATTCTCTGCTGAATGTGATGCGCGCATGAATTCCCCGTTTCTTTGCTCGTGCATGATGTTCCCGCGGTAGTTGCGAACGGATCAGCGAAGGCCGGTCGGACGTTGCAGAAACGTGACATCGGCCACGCCGCAACACCCGTGAGTGGAGGATGACGCGCCGTCGGCCGCGCTCGCGGAGGTCTGGCCACCCCCGGTCTAAAGTAGCCTTGAACGGGCGACGCGCCTGTCTGGAACTAGCGAACGCTGACCGCGCCGAGCCGGTTCGCCCTCATTACCCATATCTCATCACTCGACGCTTCGGTCCGTCAGACGCGCGGCGCGACCTCGCGCACAAAGCGGCGAAGACCCTCGGCCAGCTCGGCGAGCGTGCGGTAGGGCAGCGAAAGCATCAGTTCATCGAGGCCCGCGGCCGCGTAAGCGCGAATTTCTGCCGCCTGTTCGGCCGGCGTGCCCGAAAGCGGCCAGGCGCCACCCTGCGGACGGGTACGGCCGCCGGGCATGTGACGCAGGCAGATCGGGCCCGGTTGGCGGTCGAAGCGGGCGCACTGGGCGCGGTATTGCGCGACGAAGTCCGGGAACTCTTGCGGGCCAAGGTTAATCGGGTGCCAGCCGTCGCCGAATTCGGCCGCGCGCCGGATGCTCGCCTTGCCGTTGCCGCCCACCCAGATCGGGATCGTGCCCCGCCGCGTGGGCGAAGCCTTCGGGAACATGCGCATGTTCTTGTACTGCTTGAACTGGCCGGCGAACGTGGATGTCTCCGTCTCCCAGAGGTTGCGATAGACACGCAGGTACTCGTCTGTGCGCGCGCCTCGTTCGGCGAAGGGCACGCCCAGCGCCTCGAATTCCTGTTCCAGCCAGCCCGCGCCGACGCCGACCACCAGTCGCCCATCGCTCAGGTTGTCGACCGTGCTCAGGAACTTGGCCGTGAAGACGGGGTCGCGATAAGGGACGATGAGCACACTCAGGCCGAGGGTCACGTGGCTGGTCTCGGCGGCGAGGAACGCGAGTGTCGCCAGCGGTTCGTCCATGTTCTCGGGGATATAACCCGAGCCTTCGGGCACGATGATGTGGTCGCTCACCCAGAGGGAGTCGAAACCGAGGTCCTCGACCACGCGCGCCATCGTGCGGATGGCGGCGGGGGCGGCGAAAGCGTTGGCATGAGGGATGGCGACGCCGTAGCGCATGTGGGCGGCTCCCTGGGGAAGTGCAGTCAACGATAGCGCCAACAGGCCCGGCGCGCAGGTCAGCCCGCGTCGTAGAGGACGTGGAGCTCGTTTAAGCCGCGCAGGATGTAGCTCGGCGTATGAGCCGGTGGCCCGTAGGCCGGGTCCAGGCGCAGGTTCGGCAATCGATCGAGCAGCTCTTCGAACGCAACGCGTAGCTCCAACCGGGCGAGCGCCGACCCAACGCAGTAGTGTGGGCCTGAGCTGAAGGCGACCTGGTCCTTCGCGTTCTCGCGCGTCACATCGAAGCGCGCGGCATCGGGGAACTTCTTCTCGTCGCGGTTTGCTGCGGCGAAGATCACCATGAGCGTCGTCCCCCGGGCGATGGGCACGCCACCGAGCACGACGTCTTTCGTCGTCAGGCGGAAGAGCCCGCGCACGGGCGTCTCCATCCGCAGCCCCTCTTCGATCATGTTCGGGATCAACGAACGGTCAGCCTGAACCTTCGCGAGCTGGTCCGGGTTCGTGAGGAGAAGGTAGGTGATCGAGCCAAGCGCGTGCGCGGTCGTCTCTTTCCCCGCCACCTGGAACTGCTGGAGCATGCTCAGAATCTCCGCGTCGTTGAGCGGACGCGCCTCGCCCTCCGTCTCCAACTGTGCCGTCGCGAGCACGGTGAGCATGTCGTCCTTCGGCTCCTGGCGGCGCTCTTCGGCGCGGGCGATGAAGTAGCGCTGGAGTTCGATGCCCGCGCGCGCCTTCTCCAGCTCCTGCTCTTCCGGCACGCGCGTATCGATGCCACCGATGGCGAGGTCCGAGCGGCGCTTAAAATCCGTCAGCTCGGCCCGGCCGACGCCAATCTGGTCCGCAATCACCGCCATCGGCAGGCGGTTACCGAACTCCTCCACGAGGTTCGCCTTGCCCCGCGGCCCGAGCTCATCCAGCAGACCGGAGACGATTTCGCGAACGTAGCCCTCCATGCCGTTCACCCGGCGGGCGGCGAAGGCGCGGTTGACAATCGAGCGGTACCGCTGGTGCCACGGTGGGTCCGCGCTGAGCAGCGTATCGACCGGGCGGCTCTGCTCCTCGTAGATGGCGCGCAACTCAGGATCAGCCGGCAACTTCCGCCCACCTGGGAGATCCGCGGGCCCTGTGGGCATCTTCGAGGAGTACGTGAGCGGGTCGTGCACGACCTCCTGGAGGAGGTCGTAGCTGCTGACGATCGTGATCGGCATGCCCGGCGCGGCGTAGACCGGCGCCTCCGCGTGGAGTGCCGCATAGAACGGGTAGGGGTCCTCGATCGTCTGCGGATCAAGAACGTTGAAGTCGGATACGCCCATGGTCTTCCTCCGCCGTGAACTCTACGGCAACCCCACGCTAACTGGCCACCCGGCCAGTTAGCGTTCCAGGAACGGCGCCCTGCGTTCGCGTGGACGCCGGTGGGTGACGCGAAACCCCCTGCGCGGCATGATGCCTCCCACAAACATCACTGGAGTGCGCACGTGAAGATCGCCATCGGCATCGGGGTCACCAACGAGAATTGGGAAGGCATGGCCGAGTTCGTGCAGGAGGCGGAGCGGCTGGGCGTCGACGCCGTCTGGTCGGCGGAATCCTGGGGCCACGATGCCGCTACGCCGCTCGGCTTCCTCGCGGGGCGCACGAAGACGATCAAGCTCGGCTCGGGAATCATGCAGATCAGCGCACGCACGCCCGCGATGACCGCAATGACGGCGATGACGCTCGCCTCGATGTCGGGCGGTCGGTTCATGCTCGGCCTCGGCGCTTCGGGCCCGCAGGTGGTCGAAGGCTGGCACGGGCAGCAGTTCGGCAGCACCGTCCAGCGGCTGCGCGAAGTGATCGAGATCGTGCGCATGGCGATCAGCGGCGAGAAGGTGCAGTACGAGGGCGAGCTCTACCACCTGCCTCGTCCCGGCGGCGAAGGCAAGGCGATCCGCTCGGGGGCGAAGCCGCAGCCGAACATCCCCATCTACCTGGCGACTCTCAGCCCCAAGAGCCTCGAACTTACGGGTGAGCTCGCGGATGGCTGGGTGGGAACCTCGTTCATGCCCGAGCATGCCGACATCTTCTTCAAGCCGATGGCTGCGGGCGCAGCGAAGGCGGAGCGGTCGATGGACGCGGTCAACCGCATGGCCGGTGGTGTGGTCGCCTTCGGCGACGACCTGGAGAAGCTGATCGCGCCGCGTAAGCCGGGCCTGGCCTTCACGCTCGGGGCGATGGGTTCGAAGAAGCACAACTTCTACAATCAGGCGTTCCAGCGCGCGGGCTACCAGGACATCGCGCAGGAGGCACAGCGCGTCTGGCTCGAGGGACGGCGCGACGAGGCAGCGCAGCTGATCCCGGACGAGATGGTGGTACACACCAACCTGCTCGGCACCGAGGCGATGGTGAAGGACCGCTTGCGCGCCTACCGGGACTGCGGAATCACGACGATCCGGGTCGACCCGGCGGGCGAAACGCGTCAGGAGCGATTCGCCACGCTCGGACACGTTGTCGAACTGGCAAACGAGGTCGGCGCCGAGCGGCGGTGAACCGCGGGGACACGAAGATCCACGAAGGCGCCCAAAACGACTCAGTATTTTATGTCGCGCGTGACCGGGCAAGCTCGATGGCTGAGCTACCGGCCGCAGGCGCAACCGCCACCGCCACAGCAACCGCCGCCGCCGGACATCGGCGCTTCGGCGAGAGCGGTCGCCGCGCCGCCGTGGGTCATGGCGAAGGCGGTGATGGTGCGTTCGGCGCGGTGACCGGCGCCGCACTGGACGGGCGCGTTCGCCTCGCTCATGGGGCGGCGTTGTTCGAACCTGTCGCGGCAGGTGGGACAGAAGTACTCGTAGATGGCCATGGCGAGAGTATAGCGGACGCGCGGCTCAGGCGGCGCGGCCCGGGCGCGCGGTCTTCTCGGCAGCGGGAGCTGCCGGCTGCTCGGCCGGGACCCCCTCGGGAGCAACCGTGGCCGCTGCGCCCTGGGGAGCGGGCGCGGGCTGTGCGAATGGGCCAATGTCGTCGAGGCCAATGTGAGACAGCGGCACCGGGCCAGCGAGCACGAGACGGGTGATCGCGTTTGACGGCTCTACCCAGTACTCGCCCTCAAAGGGCCAGAGCGCGCGCACGGTGTCGAGCAGGCGGCGCCAGACGGACATAGGAAGGAGACGATAACGCGGCCTATCGCGTGTTGGCAACCCGCGCATACGTTCTAAAAGGTGGTGGTAACGACGGGTGGCAGAGCGGCCGCGCGGTATTGCGTGACGACGATCCCAGCGCTTACTGACGTGCGCGCTACCGACAGGCGTGCGTGGAGGCGGCGGGCGGTGTCCCGTGAGCAGCGTCCCGCCGCCCGACATGCGCGCTACCGACCCGAGCGTGACGCGGCCCGTTCAGGGGACGGAACTGAGGAAATCGCCGAGGACGGCGTTGTATTCGGCCGCGGCTTCGAAGTAGGCGGAATGGCCGGCGCCGGTGATTTCGTACATAGCCGCGCCGCGGACGAGCGCCTGCGCTTCGCGGATCATCGCGGGGGACGTGATCATGTCGAATTCGCCGACGATGAACTGGATGGGGACGCCGAGGGCGCTCAGCGGGTCGTGCATGCTGCCGCGATAGCTCGCCGGCGGGCGGCCGAGGAAGTTCTTCGGACGCGGTGGGTTGAGGGCGTTGATCTGGCGGTAAAGATGAGCCAGCGCCGGTTGGGCCTCTTCGAACGGCTTCGCGAGCGCGAACTCGCGCAGACCGCCCTCGCCGCGCTCATCGCGCAGTTCGTCCTGCAGTTCGCGGATGCGGTCGTTGGTCGCGCCAGCGGTCGTCCCACACAGGACAAGCGACCGGATCTTCTCGGCCGCGAGCCGCGTAAGCCCGGCGACGGCGCGTCCACCCATCGATTGCGCCACCACGTGGGCGCGTTCGATGCCCAGGTGGTCCATCAGGGCGACGAGGTCCGTGCCGAGGACGAAGCGGCCGACAGCCATGTCGCCCGTCGACTTCCCCCAGCCGCGAGCGTCGTAGACGGTCACGCGGTACGCGCCGCCGAACACCGGCGCCTGCTGCCACCAGGAGAGATGGTTGCCACCGGCGCCGTGCAAGAACACGAGGTCCGGCCCTTCGCCCGACTGCTGGTAGTAAATGTTGGCTGCGTTGACGCGTGCGAAGGGCATCGAAGGATTGAACCCGCGGGAGACGCTAGGCGCTACCGAATTCCGTCTGTCAGTTCTTAGTCCTTAGTTCTTAGTCCGGAAGCGCGTCATGGTCCGGACTAAGGACTAAGGACTTGGGACTTAACGCGGGGAGTGGGGCTGAGCGGGCGGGGTATGCTAGGCTCCGGGAACAATTTCGGAGGATGGACTATGCAGATGGGCATGAGCATGGGAATCGGTGTCGATACGGGCGGGAGCATCGACGAAGCACTGAAGAACTTCCAGGCGATCGAGGCGGCGGGCTTCGCTTCCGCCTGGATCCCGAACATCTTCGGCTATGACGCGATCACGCTGCTGGCACTGGCGGGACGGGTGACGACGACGATCGAACTCGGGACGTTCGTCGTGCCGACGTACCCTCGCCACCCGACGGCGCTGGCGCAGCAGGCACTCACGGCAGCGGCGGCCACCGGCAACCGCTTCGTCCTCGGCATCGGATTGAGCCACAAAGTCGTGATCGAAGACATGTTTGGGCTGGACTACTCGAAGCCGATCCGCCACATGCGCGAATACCTGACGATCCTCGACCGGTCGCTCACGGGCGCACCCACGCGCTTCCAGGGCGAGGAGTTCCGGGTCGGCTTCCAGTTGACCGTGCCCGGGGCGGAGAAACCGCCGGTGATCGTTGCTGCACTCGGCCCGCAGATGCTGAAGCTGGCCGGGCGGCTGGCGGACGGCACGGCGACGTGGATGGGCGGGCCGAAGTACCTCGCGCAAACGGCCGTCCCGGCCATCACCGCGGCTGCGACGGAGGCCGGCCGGCCGGCGCCGCGCATCATCGCCGGCTTCCCGGTCGCGCTGACGAGCAAGGTCGATGAGGCGCGCAAGTCCGCCTCGAACACGTTCGCCATCTATGGCCAGCTGCCCTCCTACCGTGCGGTGCTCGATGTCGAAGGCGCGGCCGACGCCTCCGGCGTCGCGATCGTGGGTGACGACGCGGGGATTCGCCGCCAGTTGCGCGCGCTCTCCGAGGCAGGGGTAACGGACTTCAACGCTTCCCCGTTCGCGATCGAAGGGGAGCCCGGTGTTCCCGAGCGTACGACGGCGCTGCTGGCCGACATCGCCCGGCGGGGGCTGTAGCGGCCGTTGGCGTTTCGGGCGTTGGCCGTTGCCGGTTGACCCGCGTCCGCTTGCTTACGCGCGCGGTTCCCGTTCGCGCCGAGGCGCGTCACCGCGACAGGAGCTGTCGCGAACGGCCTCTAGCGTGCATAAGCAGTGGCGGGGGTGAAGAAAGCCTCAAGGTTCGTGCGACGCGACGATAACGGGTTGAGTGGGTACCATCGCTCCCATACGTTGCCCTTCCGGACTGTCCCGGCGGGGCAATTTCCCCGCGCTGCACGCGGGAGACTCTCCCCAATGTACCGAGGTCATTATGAAAGTCGTCTTTTTCGAAGACGTTGAAGGCACCGCGCAGGTCGGCGATGTCAAGGATGTAAAGGGCGGCTTCGCCCGCAACTTCCTCCTGCCCCGCGGGCTGGCGGCGCCGGGTTCGCGTGAGAACATCCAGCGGGCCACGGCCCTCGCCCAGAAAGAACAGCGCCGCCAGGCGAAGCTTGATGCGGACGCGCGCGAGTTCACTGGCAAACTTGGCGACGTCGCCCTCACCTTCCCGGTGAGGCTCGGCGACAACGGGCGCCTTTTCGGTTCGGTCACGAACCGGGACATCGCCGCACGCCTTGCCTCCATCGGGCACACGGTCGATGCCCACATCATCATGCTGCCGGAGCCGATCCGGGACCTCGGCGAGCGGGCCGTGAGCATCCGCTTCACCCGCAACGTCTCGACCGATATCAAGGTCAACATTGTGCCGGACGAGGCCTCGAAGCCGATTCTCGAACGCATCGAGGCCGAGCAGAAGGCAGCCGAGGAGGCTGCATCCAAGCGCGCCGCCGAAGCCGCTTACGCCGCCGAGGCGCAACCACGCGGCCGCCGCCACCGCGACGAGGACGACACCGGCACGACCGACGCCACGACCGACGCCACCACTGACGCGACCGCAAATGAGTCCGACGACGAGAGCTGAGTTCACTGGGAGGAGGTGAAGGGTCCACGGCGCACTCATCACTCGTGTAGTCGCGCTGTGCGGTCCCGCCTCCACCCATGACCTTCGCCCAACTCGAACGGCTCCCGCCGCACGACATCGAAGCCGAAGAGGCCGTCGTCGCCGCACTCCTCGTCGACCCTGAGGCGATCTTCCATGTCGCCCCGATCCTCAAGCCGGCCGACTTCTTCCGCGAGAAGAACGGCTGGGTCTACGACGCCTGCCTCTCGCTCTGGGAGCGAGACGAAGCGATCAACCAGATCACGGTGGCGCACGAACTCGCACGCAAGGAACGGCTCGAGGACTCCGGCGGCCAGGTCTACCTGGTCGACATCATCCGGCGGCTACCGACCAGCCTCGGCGCGGAGTACTACGCCGGGCTGGTGAAGCGCGATAGCACCTATCGGGGCCTGATCCACGCCTCAACCGCGATCATGGCGATGGCCTACGAAGCTCCCGCGGAAATAGAGACGGTCTTCGGCCGGGCGGAGGAGCTGATCCATCGTCTCCGCGGGGGCGAGAACTTCCGCGACTTCGTCCACATCAGCCAGCTGCTCGCCGCCTACCTGGACCAGGACGCCGACGAGATCGAAAGACGCGAGCTGGCCGCAATCCGCACGGGCTACACAGATTTGGACACCCTGCTCGGCGGCTTGAAGCGCAGCGACCTCGTGATCGTCGGCGCGCGGCCGAGCGTCGGCAAATCGAGCTTCGCCCTTGGCATCGCCCGTAACGCGGCGATGAACCAGCGCGCCAACGTCGTCATGTTCTCGCTGGAGATGTCCTCCGAACAGCTGGCTGTGCGGCTCCTCGCCGCCGAATCGGGCGTCGATAGCACGCGGCTGCGGCTGGGCCAGCAGACCGAGCTGGAGGAGCGGCGCATCATTCGCGCGACGGGCGAGCTTTCGGAGGCGAACATCTGGTTCGACGACACACCCGTGCTCACCGCCGCCGAGCTGCGGGCGAAAGCCAAGCGTCTGCACGGGGAGAAAGGGCTTGACCTGATCATCATCGACTACCTGCAGCTCATGGCGGGAGAAGGTCACGGTCGCATGGAGAACCGGGTGCAGGAGATCAGCTACATCTCACGCACGCTCAAGGGGCTGGCGCGGGAGCTGAACGTCCCGATTATCGCCCTCGCGCAGCTGTCGCGAGCGATCGAAAACCGCCAGCCGCGGACGCCAATGCTCAGCGACCTGCGGGACTCGGGCTCGATCGAGCAGGACGCCGACGTCGTCATGTTCATCAGCCGCGAAGAGCTGTACACAACGCTGGAGCAATGGATGGCGCTGAACCCCCAGATGCCGGCCGAAGCCTACCCGCGCGGTGTGGCGCAGGTGAGCGTGGCCAAGCACCGCAACGGCCCCGTGGGCTCGGTCGAGCTGCGCTTCCGCGACCGTTTGGCGAAGTTCGAAGACTGGGTGCACGTGGGTGAGAGCGATGAATGACACGCGTGTCGATGGCGGGCCGCGGCCCCAGGGGTTCCCGTTTAGCGGCTTCCCCGCGGTCGGCCGGGGGACCGTGATCCCCAACCTCTTCTTTTCCGTGGTGCTGCCACGGCTGGGCGAACCGGGCGACCTGCTGGCCTTTCTCTGGGCGGCGAAGATCGTCCAGGAACAGCGAGGCGAGGCACGCTTCGTGACCGCGCAGCAGATCCTGGCCGAGGATGGCGCGGAGCGCTCCTTCGGGTTGATCGGCGGCGCCCTGAAGGGTCTCGAATGTGGGCTGCTGCACTGTGTCGAAGCGGGGGCACTGCTGGGGCTTGACCTCCTCGGGCCGGCGGGCGAAGAGCGCGTCTACTTCGTTAACAACCCGGCCTCGCGGCGCTCGGTGGCGCGGGCGCGAGGCGGGGAGCTCGTGCTTCGCCCTCAGACGGTCGTGCGGCCTATCCCGGTCGAGGAGCGGCCCGACATCTTCCGGCTCTACGAGGAGAACATCGGTACCATCTCGCCGCTGATCGGCGAGCGGCTGCTGGCGGCGGTCGAAGAGTACCGCTGGGATTGGATCGTCGACGCCTTCCGCGAGGCGGTAGAACTGAACCGGCGCAACTGGCGCTACATCGAACGCATCCTTCAGAACTGGGCCCAGGAGGGCCGCGATGAAAGAGTTGGCACAGCTTCTTACGGACCGGGACAGGCTCGTGGCGGCAGCGCCTTTGCTGCCCGCTACGGCTGAGGAACGGCTCCGAACCGCCTGTGAGCGCTGCGGTGGCAGCGGTTACGTGGTGCGCGCGCGCAACTACGACCACCCGCGCTTCGGCAAGGCGGAGCCGTGTGTCTGCATCCTGAAAGAGCCCGCCGCGACGCGCCGGGACCGCCTTGAGCGTCTCAGCAATCTCGGGACGCTGACGCGCTTTACCTTCGGCTCGCTCAGCCCGGCGGGCCGCGCGGGGGACGACCCGGCGTTCGGGGCTATCGTCGAAGCGGCGCTTGCTTACGCGGAGAACCCGGACGGTTGGCTGGTATTCACGGGGCCGAGCGGCGCGGGAAAGACGCACCTGGCCGCGGCCATCGCCAACCGCCGCATCGAACTCGGTGCGCCCGCGCTCTTCATGGTCGTCCCGGACCTCCTGGACCACCTGCGCGCAAGCTATCGCGCGGACGACGACGAGGCTGGCTTCGCCGAGATCTTCGAGCAGGTACGGAACGCGCCGATGCTCGTTCTTGACGACCTGGACGCAGCCTCGGGCACACCGTGGGCGCGGGAAAAGCTCTATCAGGTGGTGAATCACCGCTACAACGCCCAGCTGCCAACGGTGTTCACGACGGCGACGGGGCTGAGCGCACTCGAGGATCGGCTGGCATCGCGCCTGGGCGCGAGCGGCCTGAGTACGGTCGTCGGGGTCGGCGGGAACCGGCAGGCAGGTGGCGTTTACGCGCAGGTGGGAGGCATGTCCCGGCCGCGGCTGGCGGAGATGCAATTTAGCGGCCTCGGCACTGAGGTAACAAGTTGGAGCCCGGTCGAACGGGAATCGTTCCGGGCAGCCGTGACCGCGGCACGGATGTACGCCGAGGAGCCTGGCGGCTGGCTCGTGATCATGGGCGCCCATGGCTGCGGCAAAACCCACCTCGCGGCAGCGATCGCGAATACATCGCTTCGCCGCGGCCGGTCGGTCTTCTTCGCCGTGGTACCGGACCTGCTGGACCATCTGCGGGCGTCGTTCGCGCCCAACGCGGAGACGGGATACGACGAGATCTTTGACCAGGTGCGCAACGTCGAGCTGCTCGTGTTGGACGACCTTGGGGCGCACAATTCGTCGCCATGGGCGGAGGAAAAACTCTTCCAGATCATCAACTATCGCACGGTATCACGGCTGCCGACGGTGGTGACGACTGACCTGCGGCCCGACGGCATCCAGCAGGTCCTGCCACGCGCCTACGCGCGCATCTTCGACCCGCACATCGGCCAGGCGGTCGAAATCCTCGCACCACATTACGCCCTCGGGCGCACGGCCGGCCGCACCGGCTCGCCGCCGGGCCGGCCCCGGCGAGCCCGGCCATGAAGCCCGTCGAGGATGAGGTTTCCTGCTGACGAGCCGCATCGTGCGGGCGCTCGATCGGCTTGTGGCATCGATGGAACTGCTGACGATGGAGCAGGCGCATTGGCGGCCGCCAGCGCCGAAGAGCAACAGCGTGGCGGGGCTGGTGTGTCACATGCTCGCAAACGTGGAGGAGAACGTCCTTTCCGTCATCGCTGGCGGCCCCGGCGGACGGGACCGGGA